>NZ_JBICZB010000049.1:0-61826 GCF_043201815.1 Kitasatospora sp. NPDC048296 | reverse complement strand
TCGACTTTCTTCGCCGATCGTTGATCTACAGGTGTCCCGTTGCCTCGTTCAAGCCCCCTTGACCTGCGCACTCACGCCATAACGCAGCGGCGTTGTCGGGATCTTGATCGACAGCTCACGGGGGAGCGCATGGCGCAGGGCTATCCGCCGCCGCAGTACCCGCAGAACGGCTACGGGCAGCCGCCGCAGGAGTACGGCTACGGCCAGAACCCGTACGCGCAGCAGCCGCAGCCGTACGGCCAGAACCCGTACCCGCCGCACGGCCGGCCCGCCCCGCAGCCGTTCCGGTACCAGCCCCGGCCGGTGTACACCCCCGATGAGGTCCCCGCGCCGCCGGAGACCAGCAACTGGCGGCGCTTCCCCGCCATCCTCATCGACTGTCTGGTCGCCGTCGGCCCCGCCTTCGCCGTCGCCGACCAGGCGGGCAACCCCGGCAGGAACGGCGCCCCGGCCAGCGTGCCGTGGATCGTCGCGCTGGTGGCCACCGGCCTGGTGCTCTCCTTCGTCAACCAGGTGCTGCTCGCCCGCCGCACCGGCTTCAGCGTCGGCAAGGGCGTCATGGCGCTGCGGGTGATCCGCCCCAAGCACGTCATGCGCCCCGACACCTGGCGGCTGACCCGGCGCTGGCTGCTCGGCTTCGTCTTCCTGCTGTTCACTTGGCTGGCCGAGGAGTTCGAGGGCGCGGGGGACATCGTCGGGGTGCGGACCGTCCGCTGGAAGCACCTGCGGGAGTATCAGCAGGCGGTCGCGCGGCTCAGCTAGGCTGCGCCCGTACGGCCCGTGAAACCGTGATCCACGACGAACCCGAGGAGAAACCGATGGCCGGCGAGCCGCAGCCCGACTGCCTGTTCTGCAAGATCGTGGCGGGCGAGATCCCGGCGACCGTGGTGCGCAAGACCGAGCGCACCCTCGCCTTCCGCGACATCGCCCCCAAGGCCCCCGTGCACGTCCTGGTCATCCCGCACGTCCACTACCCGAACGCCGCCGCGCTGGCCGCCGCCGAGCCGGAGATCGCCGGCGAACTGCTCGCCGAGGCGGGCGCGGTGGCCACGGACGAGGGCCTCGCGGACTACCGGCTGATCTTCAACACCGGTGCGGGCGCCGGGCAGACGATCTTCCACGCCCACGTCCACGTGCTGGGCGGCAAGAGCATGACCGAGAGCATGGTCTGACCTACGTGTCCCAGCGCGAACTCGTCGTCCTCGGCACCGCCAGCCAGGTGCCCACCCGGCACCGCAACCACAACGGCTACCTGCTCCGCTGGGACGGCGAGGGCCTGCTCTTCGACCCCGGCGAGGGCACCCAGCGGCAGATGCTGCACGCCGGGGTCTCGGCCACCCAGATCACCCGGATCGCCGTGACCCACTTCCACGGCGACCACTGCCTGGGCCTCGCCGGGGTGATCCAGCGGATCAACCTTGACCGCGTCCCGCACCCGGTGGACGTCTACTTCCCGGCGTCCGGCGAGGTCTACTTCGAGCGGCTGCGGCATGCCACCGCCTACCACGAGACGGCCGTGCTGCGGCCCCGGCCGATCGACGAGCCGGGCCCGCTGCCCGCCCCCGGCGCCCGCTTCGCGCTGGACGCGATCCGCCTCGACCACCCCGTGGAGTCCTTCGGCTACCGGTTGTCCGAGCCGGACGGCCGCCGCCTGGTGCCCGAACGGCTCGCCGAGCTCGGCGTCTTCGGCCCGGCGGTGGGCCGGCTGCAGCACGAGGGCGCGATCGAGGTGGACGGCCGCACCGTCACCCTGGACCAGGTCAGCGAGCCCAGGCCCGGCCAGAAGTTCGCCTTCGTGATGGACACCCGGCTCTGCGACGGTGTGTACCGGCTCGCCGAGGGCGCCGACCTGCTGGTGGTCGAGGCCACCTTCACCGACGCCGACGCCCACCTCGCCGAGGACCACGGCCACCTCACCGCCGGTCAGGCCGCCAAGGCCGCCGCCGAGGCGGGGGTGCGCACCCTGGTGCTGACCCACTTCTCCCAGCGCTACCCGGACCTCGGCCAGCACCTGGCCGACGCCCGCAAGCACTTCGACGGGGAGCTGGTGCTGGCCGCCGACCTCGCCCGGGTGCCCGTTCCGGCCCGCCGCCACCCGTGAACGGTGCGCGGCCCATCGGAAAAGCGGTCGCGTCGTTCCCCGATCTGCCGCAGCATCGTGCGGGTGCGGCCCCGCCGCCCGCCGCAGCGATCACGCTCGCGGCGTACCCTGGTGCCCCGGAGAGACCGAGCGGCACACGACACCACGGATGGGATGAGGCAGGCCCCAGCGCCGACCTATGAGTGACACATCGCAGACCCGTACCGACGGACAGTCGCGCCCCGAACCGGCCGACGACGGCCGCGTGAGCGCCCGGATCGTCATCCCCGAGAAGCACCCGATGGTCACCCTGCTCGGCACGGCGGATTCGCTGCTGCGCGTGATCGAGCAGGGCTTCCCCGCCGCCGACATCCACGTCCGCGGCAACGAGGTGACCGCCACCGGGGCCCGCGCCGAGGTCGCCCTCGTGCAGAAGCTCTTCAGCGAGATGATGCTGGTGCTGCGCACCGGCCAGCCCCTGACGGAGGACGCCGTGGAGCGTTCGATCGCCATGCTCCGCAGCCAGGAACAGGACCCGGACTCCCCGGCCCCGTCGCAGGTGTTCACCGCGAACATCCTGTCCAACCGTGGCCGCACGATCCGCCCCAAGACCCTCAACCAGCAGCGCTACGTCGACGCGATCGACAAGCACACCATCACCTTCGGCCTCGGCCCGGCCGGCACCGGCAAGACCTACCTGGCGATGGCCAAGGCCGTCCAGGCCCTGCAGGCCAAGGAGGTCAACCGGATCATCCTGACCCGTCCGGCGGTCGAGGCGGGCGAGCGGCTGGGCTTCCTGCCCGGCACCCTCTACGAGAAGATCGACCCGTACCTGCGCCCGCTGTACGACGCGCTGCACGACATGATCGACCCGGACTCGATCCCACGCCTGATGGCGTCCGGCACCATCGAGGTCGCCCCGCTCGCGTACATGCGCGGCCGGACCCTCAACGACGCCTTCATCATCCTCGACGAGGCCCAGAACACCTCGCCCGAGCAGATCAAGATGTTCCTCACCCGCCTCGGGTTCAACTCCCGGGTGGTGGTCACCGGCGACACCACCCAGATCGACCTCCCGAGTGGCACCCGTAGCGGTCTCAAGGTCGTCCAGGAGATCCTGGCCGACGTGCCGGACATCCACTTCTCCGTCCTCACCAGCACCGACGTGGTCCGCCACAAGCTGGTCGGCCGGATCGTGGACGCCTACGAGCGCTGGGACGCCCAGCAGGAGGCCGAGGACAACGCCCCGGTCGCCCGCAAGCCCGCCCAGCGGCGCCTCGGTAAGACGACCGCGGCGCGCGCACCCCGACAGTCCCATCGCACCGAAAGCTGAGCACACAGCCCGTCATGTCGATCGACATCGCCAACGAGTCCGGCTGGGACGCCGATGAGGAAGCCATCCTCGACGTCGCCCGCTTCGCCCTGGACAAGATGCGGATCCACCCGCAGTCCGAACTGTCCGTGATCCTGGTGGACGGTGCGGCGATGGAGGAGCTGCACATCCAGTGGATGGACCTGCCCGGTCCGACCGACGTGATGTCGTTCCCGATGGACGAGCTGCGTCCCGGCAAGGAGGGCGAGGAGCTGCCGCAGGGCCTGCTCGGCGACATCGTGCTCTGCCCCGAGGTCGCCGAGCAGCAGGGCAAGGCGGCCCCCTCCAAGCACTCGATGGACGAGGAGCTGCAGCTGCTCACCGTCCACGGGGTGCTGCACGTCCTCGGCTACGACCACGAGGAGACGGAGGAAGAGGAGGAGATGTTCGCCCTCCAGAAGCGCATCCTGGACGACTGGCGGGCGGGCCGCGGTCTCGGCGGCATCTCGCCGGCCCCCACCACCCACTGAGCGCGGAGCCCGAACCCCTGTGAGTGGTGAGAGTACGAGCTTCATCCTCGGCGCCGTGGCGCTGGTCGTGCTCGGCTGGTTGGCCGCGTGCGCCGAGGCGGGCATCTCCCGGGTCTCCCGGTTCCGGGCGGAGGAGGCGGTGCGGAACGGGCGGCGCGGCTCCGCGCGGCTGCTGACCGTCGCCTCCGACCCGATCCGCTACCTCAACCTGGCGACCCTGATCCGGGTGGCCAGCGAGATGGCGGCGGCCGTCCTGGTCACCGCGGTGTGCGTGCGCAACCTCCACCCGACCTGGCAGGCCGTGCTGCTGGCCTTCGGCGTGATGGTGCTGGTGTCCTTCGTCGCGGTGGGCGTCTCGCCGCGCACGATCGGGCGCCAGCACCCGATCTCCACCACGACCGCGGCCTCCTTCGTACTGCTGCCGCTGGCCGCGGTGCTCGGCCCGATCCCGCGGCTGCTGATCCTGCTCGGCAACGCGCTGACCCCGGGCAAGGGTTACCGGGAGGGCCCGTTCGCCTCCGAGGCGGAGCTGCGGGCCCTGGTCGACCTCGCCGAGAAGGACGACCTGATCGAGGACGAGGAGCGCCGGATGGTGCACTCGGTCTTCGAGCTGGGCGACACCATCGTGCGTGAGGTGATGGTGCCGCGCACCGACCTGGTGATGATCGAGCGGCACAAGACCGTCCGACAGGCGCTCACCCTGGCGCTGCGCTCGGGCTTCTCGCGGATCCCGGTGGTCGGCGACAACGAGGACGACGTGGTCGGCATCGTCTACCTCAAGGACCTGGTGCGCCGCACCCACATCAACCGCGAGGCGGAGGCCGAGGAGGTCGGCGCGGTGATGCGCCCGGCCGTCTTCGTGCCGGACTCCAAGCCGGCCGGCGACCTGCTGCGCGAGATGCAGCAGCGCCGCTCGCACGTCGCGATCGTGATCGACGAGTACGGCGGCACGGCCGGCCTGGTCACCATCGAGGACATCCTGGAGGAGATCGTCGGCGAGATCACCGACGAGTACGACCGGGAGATCGCGCCGATCGAGGACCTCGGCGACGGCTCGTACCGGATCACCGCCCGCCTGCTGGTGGAGGACCTGGGCGAGTTGTTCGGCATCGAGCTGGAGGACGAGGACGTCGAGACCGTCGGCGGTCTGCTGGCCAAGCACCTCGGCCGGGTGCCGATCCCCGGTTCCTCCTGCGAGATCCCGCTGCCCGAGCCGGAGGAGACCGGGCTGACCGGGATCCTGCTGACCGCCGAGTCCTCGGCGGGCCGGCGCAACCGGATCGGCTCGATGGTCGCCTCGCCCGTGCGCGGGACGGCCGGGGCCGAGGACGCCGCGGGCGAGTAGCGGGTCGGGGGCCGCCGAGCGACCATGGAGGGCATGACGCACAAACTCCGGGCGGAGTACGGCCCGCAGGGGGCCGCCGGCGGGGTCAAGTCCTGGCACGTGGTGCGGGACGAGGACCTGTCGACGGCGCTCTGCGGCCGCACCATGCCCGACGACGCGGA
The DNA here is from genome assembly GCF_043201815.1 of Kitasatospora sp. NPDC048296. Classification (NCBI taxonomy): domain Bacteria; kingdom Bacillati; phylum Actinomycetota; class Actinomycetes; order Kitasatosporales; family Streptomycetaceae; genus Kitasatospora; species Kitasatospora sp. NPDC048296. The sequence goes on along the minus strand of NZ_JBICZB010000049.1, from coordinate 56,398 downwards.
GACGCGGCCGGAACAGGACTGGGGTACCGGGCTGCGCTGTTGCCAGCAGTGCGGTTCGCTCTACATGCACGAGACACCGCACATGCAGGGGAGCCATCCCTACAGCTAGGCCGAGCCACTCGGCTCTCGGCGAGCTCTGGAGGTCGCCATGAAGCTGCAAGACGAACTGCCGACCGTCGACCGTCGGCTCGCCATGGTGTGGCGGGTCGGGGCGGCACTCGGGGGGATCTTCCTGATCGTGTTCGGGGCCCTGGGGCTGGCTCACCACCCAGGCTTCCTGGACACCCACGGCGACCGGATCGCCGGACTGTCGACCAATGGCGCGCTGAGCATCCTGTCCATCGTGGCGGGCGCGATCCTCGTGGTCGGCGCGATCATCGGCGGGAACTTCGCGTCCAACCTCAACATGGTGGTCGGTCTGCTGTTCGTCCTGTCCGGCTTCTACGGACTGACGGTGCTCGGACGGCCGGAGGCGAACATCCTCAACTTCCGGCTGTCGAACGTGCTGTTCGCGTTCATCTTCGGGGTCGTCGTGACCACCTTCGGGATGTACGGCCGGGTGAGCAGTCACCTGCCGCACGACAACCCGTTCTGGCGCAAGCGGATCGAACGCGAGGAGCCGCAGCCCTCCGGGCCGAAGACCTTCGTCAAGATCATGAACCCCAACCCGGGGCGGACCCACCCGGTCGGCCACTGATGAGGTGACTCGCCCGCGAGCGGGCGGCCTATGCTCGGCGGCATGAGTGACATCGTCGAGCTCGACCCCGAAGACAAGAAGATCATCACCCTGGCCCGCTCGGCCCGCGCCCGCAACGGCGTGGCCGAGGGGGCCGCGGTGCGTGACGAGACCGGCCGCACCTACGTGGCCGGGACGGTCGCGCTGGAGTCGCTGAAGCTGAGCGCCTTGCAGACGGCGGTGGCGATGGCGGTGGCCAGCGGCGCGAAGTCGCTGGAGGCGGCCGCCGTGGTGAGCGAGGCCGAGCAGCCGGCCGAGGCCGACCTGGCCGCCGTACGGGACCTGGGCGGGGCCGGGACGCCGGTGCTGCTGGCCGGTCCGGACGGGACGCTGCGGGTGTCGGCCGAGGCCCGCTGAGGCCCCTCGGCAGCTCGTACCGTGGGCACTGCCCCCATGTGCTCAGCCGATAGTCTCACCGGGGGAGTGGACTCGGTGAGGGGCTGGGGCATGGGGGCGTTGGCGTTCATCGCCGGACTGCTGCTGTTCGTGATGGGGATGGGCAAGTGGCAGGAGACCGACTCGCCGGCCTGGCTCTGGGGCTCGATCGGCTTCCTGGCGCTGCTGGTGGTGTTCTCGCTGATCGGGCGGGGCGACAAGAAGGGCTGAGCGCGGGGTGAGGACCGGCCCTGGACGGCGCGGCTCCGGTGATCAGGGAGAATGGAGCCCATGAATGCCCCTTCCTCCTCGTACCGCTCCGGGTTCGCGTGCTTCGTCGGCCGCCCCAACGCGGGCAAGTCGACCCTGACCAACGCCCTGGTGGGGACGAAGGTCGCGATCACCTCCGACCGCCCGCAGACCACCCGGCACACCGTGCGCGGCATCGTGCACCGCCCGGACGCCCAGCTCGTGCTGGTCGACACCCCCGGTCTGCACAAGCCGCGCACCCTGCTCGGCGAACGCCTCAACGACCTGGTCCGCACCACCTGGGCCGAGGTCGACGTGATCGGCTTCTGCCTGCCCGCCGACCAGAAGATCGGCCCCGGCGACAAGTTCATCGCCAAGGAGATCGCCGGGATCAAGAAGACCCCGAAGGTCGCCATCGTCACCAAGACCGACCTGGTCGACTCCAAGCGCCTGGCCGAGCAGCTCATCGCGGTCCACCAGCTCGGCATCGAGCTGGGCTTCGAGTGGGCCGAGATCATCCCGGTCTCCGCGGTCGGCGACAAGCAGGTCGAGCTGGCCGCCGACCTGCTCACCAAGCTGCTGCCGGAGGGCGACCAGCTCTACCCGGAGGGCGACCTCACCGACGAGCCCGAGCAGATCATGGTCGCCGAGCTGATCCGCGAGGCCGCCCTGGAGGGCGTGCGGGACGAACTGCCGCACTCGCTGGCCGTCGTGGTCGAGGAGATGCTGCCGCGCGAGGGCCGCCCGGCGGACCGCCCGCTGCTGGACATCCACGCCAACGTCTACATCGAGCGGCAGAGCCAGAAGGCGATCGTGATCGGCGCCAAGGGCTCCCGGCTCAAGCACGTCGGCAGCACCGCCCGCAAGCACATCGAGGCGCTGCTCGGCACGCCGGTCTACCTGGACCTGCACGTCAAGGTGGCCAAGGACTGGCAGCGCGACCCCAAGCAGCTGCGCAAGCTCGGCTTCTGACAGGGGAGTTCGGCGCGAACGGGAAGATCGAAGGCCCGTCCGGACGTTGTGCGTCCGGGCGGGCCTTCGCCGTTGTCGGTCCGATACGAAGCGTCAGAAGGGGGACGGCGCAATGAAGTTGCACACCCACGAGTGGGGCGGCGGGGACCGGACGGCCGTGCTGGTGCACGGCATGACGTCCGACCACCGCAGCTGGCTCTGAGCGGCCCTGCCGCCGGTGCTACGCCCCCTCGCGCAGCACCAGCGACACCAGCTCGCGCTGTGAGTCGGTGAGCTTGGGGTCGGCGCAGTACACCGTCCGGCTGTCGACGGTGATCTCGTAGTGGAAGCCGTCCGGCACCCCGTACGAGGGGGCGCGCAGGCCGCCCGCGACGGCCTCGCGGGCGAGTGCGTGGACGTGCGGGGCGTCCACGCGCTCGGCGGTGTCGAGCTCCGCGTGGCGGACGATTCCGGCGAGGCCGCCGGTCCGGGTCACCTGGATGCGCATGGTGTCCATGGTGCTACGCAGGGAAGGCTTTTGCGGCACTTTTCCCGGACCGTGACCTTCGGGGCCCGGTCGGCGGGTCCTTGCCTGATCCGACAAAACCCACCGGACGAGCCCAGGGCCCGTCTCGGCCGTCGGTCAGCCCGCGCTGACCCCCACCTGCGCCCAGGCCGCCGTGACGGTGTCCGCGATCGAGGACTGGTCGGGGTAGCGGGCCTTGGCGGCGGCCACGGTGGCCCGGGCGAAGGCGGTGAAGTCGGCGTCGGTGGGCAGTCGGCGGCCGGTCAGCGCGTCGTACCAGATCCGTCCGGCGCGGTCCCAGGCCTGGCCGCCGAGCGCGGTGGCCAGCAGGTAGAACGCGTGGTTGGGGATGCCGGAGTTGATGTGCACCCCGCCGTTGTCCTCCGAGGTCTGCACGTAGTCCCGCATGTGCGCGGGCTGCGGGTCCTTGCCGAGCCGGGGGTCGTCGTAGGCGGTGCCGGGCGCCTTCATCGAGCGCAGCGCCACGCCCTGGATGCCGGGGGCGAGCAGCCCGGCGCCGATCAACCAGTCGGCGTCGGCGGCGTTCTGGCGCAGCGCGTACTGCTTGACCAGCGAGCCGAAGACGTCGGAGACCGACTCGTTCAGCGCGCCGGGCTGGTCCTGGTACTCCAGGCCGGCGGTGAACTGGGTGACACCGTGGGTGAGTTCGTGGCCGATGACGTCGACGCAGGCGGTGAAGTCGCCGAAGATCTCGCCGTCGCCGTCGCCGAAGACCATCCGCTGGCCGTTCCAGAAGGCGTTGTCGTAGTTCTGGCCGTAGTGCACGCTGGCGTCCAGGCGCAGCCCCTGGCCGTCGATCGAGTCGCGGCCGAAGACGTCGGAGTACAGGGCGAAGGTGTCGCCGAGGCCGTCGTAGGCGTGGTCGACGGAGGTGTCGGTGACCGGGGCCTGGCCCTCGGTGCGCACGGTGCGGCCGGGCAGCCGCTGGCTGTGGCCGGAGTCGGCGATCACCCGGTCGAGGCCCGGGTCGGCGGCGACCGGCGGGGGAGGGCTCAGGCGGGCCGCGCGGTGCGCGGTGTCGAGGGCGAGGGAGCGGACGGCGGGCTCGTGACCGGCCTCGGCGAGGCGGTCCAGGACGTACGGCGGGACGATCGCGCAGATCGGTACCGATGCGGTCATGTGGCCCAGAGTGAGGCCTCGATGACCGGTTGTCACCACCCTTGACATGACCGATCGGCGTCTCAAGGAGTGGAACGGAAGCCCGGATCACTTCGGGGGCGCGCGGCCCTGGGTTACGCTGGGGCATCATGCGCAACGGGCTGCTTCTTCTTAGCTGCCGCGTCGAGGGCCTGTAGTCCACAGGGGCCGGCTCCCTCGCCGCGGGGAACGAGCTGTGCGCGGAAACGGCGATCCGATGACGAATCGCGAGCGGCAGCCGAGGCCGGCCAGTCGGTGTTGATCCCTCCCGACCCGCCCCGCACCACGCATCCACAGGAAGCCGAGAGTCACCTCCATGACCGAGCAGAGCTCCGCCGCGTCCGTCCCCGCCGCTCCCGCCTTCGTCGACCGGCCCACGCCGATCACCGCCGCCTCCGTGCGCCAGCGGCCCTCGGGCATGCGCCACGGGCGTTACCTGCCGTTCGGTACCGTCGACCTGGCGGACCGCAGCTGGCCGAGCAAGGTGATCACCAAGGCGCCGCGCTGGCTCTCCACCGACCTGCGGGACGGCAACCAGGCGCTGATCGACCCGATGTCCCCGGCCCGCAAGCGCAAGATGTTCGACCTGCTGGTGCGGATGGGCTACAAGGAGATCGAGGTCGGCTTCCCGTCCTCCGGCGCCACCGACCACGCCTTCGTGCGGTCGCTGATCGAGGAGGGGGCGATCCCGGAGGACGTCACCATCTCGGTGCTGACCCAGGCCCGCGAGGAGCTGATCGAGAAGACCGTGGAGTCGCTGGTCGGCGCCCCGCGGGCGACCGTCCACCTGTACAACGCGACCGCGCCGCTGTTCCGCCGGGTGGTGTTCCGCAACGACAGGGCGGCCACCAAGGCGATCGCCGTCGACGGCACCCGGCTGGTGATGGAGTACGCGGAGAAGCTGCTGGGCGACGACACCGTCTTCGGCTACCAGTACTCGCCGGAGATCTTCGTGGACACCGAGCTGGACTTCGCGTTGGAGGTCTGCGAGGCGGTGATGGACGTCTGGCAGCCGGGCGAGGGCCGCGAGATCATCCTGAACCTGCCGGCCACCATCGAGCGGGCCACCCCGAACGTGCAGGCCGACCAGTTCGAGTGGATGTCGCGCAACCTGTCCCGCCGCGAGTTCGTCTGTCTGTCGGTGCACCCGCACAACGACCGGGGTACCGCCGTCGCCTCCGCCGAGCTGGCCTACATGGCGGGTGCGGACCGGATCGAGGGCTGTCTGTTCGGGCAGGGCGAGCGGACCGGCAACGTCGACCTGGTGACGCTGGGGATGAACCTGTTCTCGCAGGGCATCGACCCGCAGATCGACTTCTCCGACATCGACGAGGTGCGCCGCACCGCCGAGTACTGCAACCAGATGGAGGTGCACCCGCGCCACCCGTACGCCGGCGACCTGGTGTACACCTCCTTCTCCGGCTCGCACCAGGACGCCATCAAGAAGGGCTTCGACGCCCTGGAGGCGGACGCCAGGGCGGCCGGGGTGCCGGTGGAGGAGCACACCTGGGGCGTGCCGTACCTGCCGATCGACCCGAAGGACGTCGGCCGCACCTACGAGGCGGTCATCCGGGTCAACAGCCAGTCCGGCAAGGGCGGTGTGGCGTACGTCCTGAAGAACGACCACAAGCTGGACCTGCCGCGCCGGATGCAGATCGAGTTCTCCCGGATCATCCAGGCCAAGACCGACGCCGAGGGCGGCGAGGTCACGCCGGCCGAGATCTGGCGGGTCTTCGAGGACGAGTACCTGCCGACCCCGGCCAACCCGTGGGGCCGGCTGTCGCTGGCCGGCTCGCGCACCCTGACCACCGAGGACGGCCGGGACGCGCTGACCGCCGAGGCCGTGGTGGACGGCGCGCCGGTGACCCTGAACGGCACCGGCAACGGCCCGGTCTCGGCCTTCGCGGACGCGCTGGCCCGGATCGGCGTGGACGTACGCGTGCTGGACTACGCCGAGCACGCGCTGAGCGAGGGCGGCGACGCCCAGGCGGCCGCGTACGTGGAGTGCGCGGTGGACGGCAAGGTGCTGTGGGGCGTGGGCATCGACGGCAACACCGTGCTGGCCTCGCTGAAGGCGATGATCAGCGCTGTCAACCGCTCGCGGCGTGGTTAATTCGTACGGGTGGTATGCGAAGGGCCGTCCCGCGGGGCGGCCCTTCGCCGTTCGAGTCGCCCGTTGTGTCCTGCGCCACATTTTTTCGGACCGGAAGCCGTTCGAGGTACTGACACGTGCCGGTAACCATGGCAACATCGATCCACCGGAAAGCCGGGTCGGTGGGACGGCCGCGGTGTCCGGTCGCGTGACCTGCCCATAGTTGTGCAGGCCGCCTGCCATGTCTGGGGAGTGGCGCCGTGACCAGGTTGTGGGGTGTTCGCCCGCGGTGGCGGACCGACGTTCTCGGTGACTTCTTCTGTCCGGGCTGCGGCGGGGACCGCAACTACCGTCGGCAGCACGGTCGGCGGTGGCTGCGGCTGCTGGGGGCCCCGGTGGTCCCGCTCGGGCCGGTGATCGGCAGCGTGCAGTGCACCAGCTGCCACGGTCGGTACGGTGTCGAGGCCCTGGAGCAGCCCACCAGCGTGCGCCTCGGCGGGATGCTGCGGGACGGCCAGTACACCGTCGCGCTGGCCCTGCTCGCGGCCGGCGGCACCGCCCACCGGGCGGCCCGCGAGGCCGCCTGCGCGGCGGTGCGCGAGGCCGGGTTCGAGGACTGCGGCGAGGCCCAGGTGCTGGCCGCGCTCGCCGCGCTGTCCGGGCTCGGCGGCGAACTCTACGACGCCCACGGGATGGCCGGCGGCCTCGCCGTGGAACTGCACGCGGTGCTCGAACCGCTCGCCCCGCACCTGGCCCAGCAGGGCCGTGAGCGGCTGTTGCTGCAGGGCGCCGCGATCGCCCTGGCCGACGGGCGCTACCTGCCGCAGGAGCGGGAGGCGCTGGCCGCGGTCGGGCGCTGCCTGGACCTGCCGCAGTCCGTGGTCACGGAGCTGCTGGAGGCGGCGACCCGGGCGCCGTACGAGAACCTGTAGGGCCTGCCGGCCCCCTTCGAAGACCTTCCGTATCCCCCACAAACGGGCCCGACCCCCCCTCCGGGCCCGCCGTGACCCGCACCGTAGTGGTCCTCCCCCACGGCCCCGGTGCGGGCAACACGGCTGCCCGGCCCCGGGCGCCCCGGCCGCCCCCGCGGCTGGGGGAGAATGGACCGCATGAGTCTTTTCCGGGACGACGGCGTCGTGTTGCGGGCGCAGAAGCTCGGCGAGGCCGATCGGATCATCACCCTGCTGACCCGCCAGCACGGCAAGGTGCGGGCGGTGGCGCGCGGGGTGCGCAAGACCAAGTCCAAGTTCGGCGCCCGCCTGGAGCCGTTCTCGCACGTGGACGTGCAGTTCTTCAGCCGCGGGAGCGAACTGGTCGGGCGCGGGCTGCCGCTGTGCACCCAGGTGGAGACCATCGCCCCGTACGGCGGTTCGATCGTCACCGACTACGGCCGCTACACCGCCGGCACGGCGATGCTGGAGACGGCCGAGCGCTTCGCCGAGAACGAGGGCGAGCCGGCGGTGCAGCAGTACCTGCTGCTGGTGGGCGGGCTGCGCACGCTGGCGGCCGGGCTGCACGAGTCGCACCTGGTGATGGACGCCTTCCTGCTGCGCTCGCTCGCGGTCAACGGGTACGGCGCGAGCTTCACGGACTGCGCCAAGTGCGGCCTGGAGGGGCCGAACCGTTTCTTCTCGCTCCAGGCGGGCGGGGTGCTCTGCCCGGACTGCCGAGTGCCCGGATGTGCCGTACCCTCCCCTGAGACACTGGTACTGCTCGGGGCACTGTTGTCAGGGGACTGGCAGACGGCCGACGCCTGCGAGCCGCGGTACTGGCGGGAGGGCAGCGGCCTGGTCGCGGCCTATCTGCAGTGGCACCTGGAGCGGGGCATCCGCTCGATGAGATACGTGGAGAAGTGAGCACATGGCAGCGCGACGGCTCTTCGGCGGCGGCAAGCAGCGGGACTACGTTCCCCCGACCCCGCACCCCAGCGGCGCACAGCCCCCGAAGCTCCCCGGCGAGCTGGTCCCGAACCACGTCGCCATCGTGATGGACGGCAACGGCCGTTGGGCCAAGGAGCGCGGGCTGCCCCGCACCGAGGGCCACAAGATCGGCGAGTCGGTCGTGCTGGACGTCCTCAAGGGCGCGATCGAGCTCGGCGTCAAGAACATCTCGCTGTACGCGTTCTCCACCGAGAACTGGAAGCGCTCGCCCGACGAGGTGAAGTTCCTGATGAACTTCAACCGGGACGTCATCCGCCGCCGCCGCGACGAGATGGACGCGATGGGCGTGCGGATCCGCTGGGCCGGCCGGATGCCCAAGCTGTGGAAGAGCGTCGTGCAGGAGCTGCAGGTCGCCGAGGAGCAGACCAAGGGCAACGACGCCGTGACGCTCTACATGTGCGTCAACTACGGTGGCCGGGCCGAGCTCGCGGACGCGGCGCAGGCGATCGCGCAGGACGTCGCGGCCGGGAAGCTGGACCCGAAGAAGGTCAACGAGAAGACCCTCGCCAGGTACATGTACCACCCGGACATGCCGGACGTGGACCTGTTCCTGCGTCCCAGCGGTGAGCAGCGCACCTCCAACTTCCTGCTCTGGCAGTCCGCTTACGCCGAGTTCGTGTTCCAGGACGTGCTCTGGCCGGACTTCGACCGCCGCGACCTGTGGCGCGCCTGCGAGCAGTTCGCGATGCGCGACCGCCGCTTCGGCGGGGCGATCCCGAACGAGGTCGCCGGGCAGTCGGGGGTGCCCTCGCAGCGCTGACCGTGCCGGTGTACGGCGAAGGGCCCGCGGGATCGCTCCCGCGGGCCCTTCGCCGTTGTCCGTACGGGCTGCCCCTGTACGGCTGCCGCTAGTCCTTCTTCGCGCACTCCGCGCAGGTGCCGAAGATCTCCAGGGTGTGCGCGATGTCGCTGAACCCGTGCTCGGCGGCGACCGAGTTGGCCCAGCGCTCCACCGCGGGGCCCTCCACCTCGACGGTGGCGCCGCAGTGCCGGCAGACCAGGTGGTGGTGGTGCCCGCTGCTGCACCGACGGTAGACGGCCTCGCCGTCGGCGGTGCGCAGCACGTCCACCTCACCGGCGTCGGCGAGCGACTGGAGCGTGCGGTAGACCGTGGTCAGACCGACGGAGTCCCCGCGGTGCTTGAGCAGGTCGTGGAGCTCCTGCGCGCTGCGGAAGTCCGCGATCTCGTCCAGGGCAGCCGAGACGGCGGCACGCTGCCGGGTCGATCGGGCGCGCGGCGACGGGCCTGCGGTGGTCACCGTGGGTCCTCCTGGGGTCGTGGGCGTCTCGCACCTCATTGTGCCAGTCCGGCCCGCCGCTCCGGAGTGCCCGTGTCGGAGGAAGTCTTTCCCGGGATTTGGCCGGGGATTTGGTCAGGGATTCCGTCCGGGACCCGGCCGGGGATCCGCTCCGGGATGGCGACGTCGCAGACCGTCGGCCCCCGGTCGGCCTCGCCGCGCCGGCGGTGGCGGCGCCGGGCGAGCGGCGCGGCGATCACGCTGAACACCGCGAAGACCGCGATGGCGAGCAGCACGATGGCCGGGCCGGAGGGCACGTTGAGGTGGTAGGAGCCGGTGACGCCGGCCAGCGAGACCACCACGCCGAGTGCGATGGCGGCGGCCTGGGTGGCGGCGAAGGAACGGGTGAGCTGCTGGGCGGCGACCACCGGGACCACCATCAGCGCGCTGACCAGCAGCAGCCCGACCACCCGCATGGCGACCGTGACGGTGACCGCGGCCATCACCGCGAGCAGCAGGTTGAGGGTGCGCACCGGCAGGCCGGTGACCCGGGCGAAGTCCTCGTCCTGGCAGATCGCGAAGAGCTGGCGGCGCAGGCCGACGGTGACCGCGATGACCACCGCGCCGAGCACCGCGATGGCGGCCAGGTCCTCGGGGGCGACGGTGAGGATCGAGCCCCACAGGTAGCTCTCCAGCGAGCCGGCCCCGGCCTGGGCGGAGAGCGAGACGAGCAGCTTGCCGCAGGCCATGCCGCCGTAGAAGAGCATCGCGAGGGCGATGTCGCCGCGCTGGTTGCCGCGCGAGCGGACCAGCTCCATGGTGACCGCGCCGAGCACGCAGACCAGCACGGCCATCCAGACCGGGCTGGTCTGGAAGATGAAGCCGAGGCCGACGCCGGTCATCGCGACGTGGCCCATGCCGTCGCCCATCAGGGCCTGGCGGCGCTGCACCAGGTAGATGCCGACGGCGGGGGCGGTGATCCCGACCAGCACGGCGGCGAGCAGGGCGCGCTGCATGAAGTCGTAGGAGAGCATCTCGGTCATGCGAGCAGCCTCGGCGGGGTGAGGTCGGCGTGCGGGTGGACGTGGTCGTGGCCGGGCAGGGCGTGCAGGCCGGTGTTGGGCACGGGCGGGCCGTCGTGGGCGACGCAGCCGTCCCGCAGCACCACGGCGCGGTCGATCAGCGGCTCCAGCGGCCCGAGTTCGTGCAGGACGAGGAGGACGGCGGCGCCGCGGGCGACCTCGGCGCGCAGGGTGTCGGCCAGCACCTGCTGGCTGGCGGCGTCCACGCCGGCCATCGGCTCGTCCATGATCAGCAGGTCGGGGGTGCCGACCAGGGCGCGGGCGATCAGCACCCGCTGCTGCTGGCCGCCGGACAGGTCGGCCACGCCGTCCCCGGCCCGGTCCAGCATGCCGACGGCGGCCAGCGCGCGGTCCACCGCCTCGCGGTCCTTGCGGCGGAAGGGCAGCAGCCGGTGCTGCGGCAGCCGCCCGGTGGAGACCACCTCGCGCACGGTCGCCGGGACGCCGGAGGCGGCGGTGGTGCGCTGCGGGACGTATCCGATCCGGTGCCAGGCGCGGAAGGAGCCGTACGGGGTGCCGAACAGCTCCAGGGTGCCCTGCTCCAGCGGCACCGAGCCGATCACGGCCTTGACGGTGGTCGACTTGCCGGAGCCGTTGGCGCCGAGCAGGGCGACGACCTCGCCGGGTTGGACGGTGAGGTCGACGCCGCGCAGCACCGGCCGGCCGCCGCGGGCGGCGACGGCGTCACGGAGGCGGACGGCCGGGGGTATCGGGTGGGTCATGGCGCTGCGTCCTGTCAGCTGGTGGCGGCCGGGGTGGTGGCGGGGGCGCCGAGGGCGGCCTGGAGGTTGGCCAGGTTCTGCTTCATGACGGTGAGGTAGTCGTCCTTGGCGGGGTCCTTGACGCCCTCCAGCGGGTCCAGGACGGCGGTCTTGAGGCCGAGGTCCTTGGCGACGGTGTCGGCGAGCTTGGGGCTGACCAGGGTCTCGAAGAAGATCGTGGTGACGCCGTTGTCCTTGGCGGCCTTCTGCACCTCCGCGAGGCGGGCCGGGGTGGGCTCGGACTCCGGGTCGACGCCGTTGATGGCGACCTGGGTGAGGCCGTAGTGGTCGGCGAGGTAGCCGAAGGCGGCGTGGCTGGTGACGAAGGTCTTGGTCTTGACGTCCTTCAGCCCGTTCTTGAAGTCCTGGTCCAGGGCCGTGAGCTTGGTGAGCAGCTCGTCGGTGTTCTTCCTGTAGTCCTCGGCGTGCGAGGGGTCGGCCTTGGCGAACCCGTCGCCGACGCTCTTGGCGATCGCGGCGTAGCGGGCCGGGTCGAGCCAGATGTGCGGGTCGCCGGCCGGGCCCTTGGCCTGCTGGCCGCCTTGCTCGGTGCCCTCGTCGAGGTGGTGGTCGACCAGCGGGCTGGCGGCGGTGGCGTCGATCTTGGCCTTGCCGGAGGACTGGTCGACGGCCTGGTCGACGGTGGGCTGCAGGCCCTTGAGGTAGATGATCGCGTCGGCCTTCTGGACGCTCGCGACCTGCTTGGCGGTGAGCTCCAGGTCGTGCGGCTCCACACCGGGCGCGGTGAGGTCGGTGACCGAGACGTGGTCCTTGCCGATCTGCTGGGCCAGGAACTCCATCGGGTAGAAGGACGCGACGACGTTCAGCTTGCCGTCCGTGCCCTTGGCGCTGCTGCTGCCGCCGCAGGCCGTCAGGACCAGGGAGGCGGTGAGGGCGGTGGCGGCGAGGGCCATGGAGGTGCGGGTCCGGCGTCGAGGCAATCCGATCATCATGACAATCATTCTCATCTCAATTGGAAATGATTGTCAAATCACTCGGACGGGTGAACGTCAGGTGGCGATGGGTGGGGGGTGGTGGACGATACCGATTTGAACCCCGTACCCATATGGCCGGTAACCTGAGGTATTCGGGTACGTGCAACCAGCCGTGCCCTGACCGTGCCGTACGTACTGAAGAGAGCACTGTGGCCGCCGACAAGATCGACACGATCGTCAGCCTGAGCAAGCGCCGTGGCTTCGTCTACCCCTGCAGCGAGATCTACGGCGGCACGCGTGCCGCCTGGGACTACGGACCGCTGGGTGTCGAGCTCAAGGAGAACATCAAGCGCCAGTGGTGGCGTGCGATGGTCCAGGCCCGTGAGGACGTCGTCGGACTCGACTCGTCGGTCATCCTCGCCCGCGAGGTGTGGGAGGCCTCCGGCCACGTCGCCACCTTCAACGACCCGCTGACCGAGTGCCTCTCCTGCCACAAGCGCCACCGGGCCGACCACCTGGAGGAGAAGTACGAGGCCAAGCACGGCTTCCCGCCGCCGAACGGCCTCAAGGACGTCAACTGCCCCGACTGCGGCACCAAGGGCCAGTTCACCGAGCCCAAGGACTTCTCGGGCATGCTGAAGACCCACCTCGGTGTCACCGAGGAGGCCAGCGGCCTGGCCTTCCTGCGCCCCGAGACCGCCCAGGGCATCTTCACCAACTTCAAGGCCGTCCAGACCACTTCGCGCAAGAAGCCGCCGTTCGGCATCGCCCAGACCGGCAAGAGCTTCCGCAACGAGATCACCCCCGGCAACTTCATCTTCCGCACCCGCGAGTTCGAGCAGATGGAGATGGAGTTCTTCGTCAAGCCGGGCGAGGACGACCAGTGGCACGAGTACTGGCTCCAGCAGCGCTGGGACTGGTACGTCGACCTCGGCCTGCGCACCGAGAACATGCGTCTCTTCGAGCACCCGAAGGAGAAGCTGTCCCACTACGCCAAGCGCACGGTGGACATCGAGTACCGCTTCAACTTCGGTGGCAGCGAGTTCTCCGAGCTGGAGGGCGTCGCCAACCGCACCGACTACGACCTGCGGGTGCACAGCGAGGCCTCCGGCCAGGACCTCAAGTACTACGACCAGGAGAGCGGCGAGCGGTACTTCCCGTACGTCATCGAGCCGGCGGCCGGCCTCAACCGCGCCATGCTGGCCTTCCTGATCGACGCCTACTTCGAGGACGAGGCGCCCAACGCCAAGGGTGTCATGGAGAAGCGCGTCGGCATGCGGCTCGACCCGCGCCTGGCCCCGGTCAAGGTCGCCGTCCTGCCGCTGTCCCGCAACGCCGACCTCTCCCCGAAGGCCCGCGGCCTGGCCGCCGACCTGCGCACCGCCTGGAACGTCGAGTTCGACGACGCCGGCGCGATCGGCAAGCGCTACCGCCGCCAGGACGAGATCGGCACGCCGTTCTGCGTGACGGTCGACTTCGACACCCTTGAGGACAACGCGGTGACCGTCCGCGACCGCGACAGCATGTCGCAGGAGCGCGTGTCGCTCGACCAGGTGAAGGCCTACCTGGGCGCGCGCCTCATCGGCTGCTGAGTCCGGCTTTTCGGGAGCCCCCGTTCGCCCCTGGTGGGGCGGGCGGGGGCTCCCTGCTGTTCGGCGGGGCCGGCGGCGGCCCCTGGCGGGCCTCCTCCCCTTGCCGCCGTCCTACCGCCGTCCTTCCGCCGTCCTACCGCCGACCCCAGCGGGAGCGCGGGGCGGTGGGCGGGGCGGTCGGCAGTCCGGCGGTGCGGAGGGCGGCGAGGGTGGTGCGGTGGCGGGTCCCGTCGGCCAGCAGGGCGGCCAGCAGCCGGCCGTAGAGGTCCGGGGTGCCGTCCAGGTCCGCGGCCAGGCGGACCAGTTCGACGGGTGGGCGCAGGGCGGCCAGCTCGTTCAGCAGGAGGGTGGCGAGCGCGGGGGGCAGCTCGGCGGCGAGGGCTGCGAGGTCGGCGGTGGGGCGGCCGGCGGCCTGACGCAGCAGGGTGCGGACGTCGGCGGGGCGGTCGTGCTGCTGGAGGCAGGCGGCGAGGGAGGTCAGCTCGGAGGTCGGGGCGGAGCCCCACTCCCAGAGCAGGGTCGCGGCGTCGGCCTGTTGCCCGGCCCGCTCCAGTGCGGCGAGGAGGCCGGGGACGGCGGCCGCCGGGTAGGCCCAGAAGGCGTGGAACAGTTCGGCGGCCTCCTCCGCCAGCCCCAGTTCGCGCAGCTCGGCCAGCACGGCGACGGCGTGGTCGGGGGCGCCCCGGGCGGCCGTCCGGGCGAGGTGGAGCGAGGCGCCGGTCGGGCCGCGCTGGGAGAGCATGCCGACCAGCAGGGCGGCGTCGGCGGGGGTGAGGCGGGCGGCGGCCTGGTTCAGCAGTTCCTCGGCCTCGGGGGAGGCGCCGGTGCGGTGGAGGGTGGTGATCCGCTCGGTGATGCCGCCGAGGTCGGGCCGGGTGGGCGGTGGAGGCGGTGGTGGGGCCGGCCTCGGCTGGGGCTCCGGTTCCTCCTGGGAATGCTGCCGTTGTCTGAGACGGAGCTCCAATTCCTCCAGCTGGTCGCTGAGTTGGAGGCAGCGGGCGCCCAGGCCCTCGCGCAGGGTGCGAACCTGGGCGAGTTGCCGCAGCAGGTCCCCGTCCGGGCGGTGGCGGCCCGGGGTCGCGCGTATCGCCTCGTTCAGCCGCCGTTCGCGCTGGCTCGCGTAGCGGCTGGCGCGGAGTAACTCGTCCAGTTCCGCGCGGAGTTCGGCGGCCTGTTGCTCACCCTCCAGCGGCTGGCCTGCGGATTCTTCCGTCGACCGCATGCGCATGATCGCCCCAACCTGTCCATCCAGACCCTGACTGCGGGACATCCTGGCGTCGCTATGTGGCGGGGGAGTTAAGAGCGCACGACCAGTCGTGTCCGAGTGGTGTCAAGGAGCGCGCAGAGGGCGGTCGTTGTGAGACGTGCGCCGGTCGCGCTCCGCAGCAGGGCGGTGGCGGTCGGGACCACCGCCGTCCCGTCCAGCAGTGGGACGACCGGCCTCACTGGGCCAGCCGGGCCCGCGCCTCCATCAGCGCGAAGCCGAGCAGGTTCAACCCCCGCCACTCCAGCGGGCGTTCGGCGCGGATGTCGTCCGCGGCGAGCCCGATGCCCCAGATCCGGTCCACCGGGCTGGCCTCGACCAGGACGCGGCCGCCCGTGCCCAGCAGGTAGTCGCGCAGCGCCTCGTCCTGGCTGAACTTCGCGACGTTGCCCTCGACGACCAGCTCGAACCGGCCCGCCGTCCATTCCTGGTCGTCGAAGCCCTTGACCAGCCGGCCCAGCTTCTTGGCCTCGGCGGGCGTGCGGGCCTCCAGGACGCGCTGCTCGATGGCCTCGTCCCCGAACATTCGGGCCTTGCCGGCCATCATCCAGTGCTCGGCGGACGCGTACGTCACCCCGTCGACGGTGAACCGCCCGGGCCACCACTGGCTCAGGCACTCCTGGCGCGTCCCGCCGCCCTTGCGCTGGGTGTGCCCCCAGAACATCACCCACTTGGGCCGTGCCCCGGCGGCCATCAGAGCGGCCAGGTCCGCGCGGTTGCGGACGTCGGCAAGGTCCCCCACGTGCTGCTTGCTCATATCGTCATTCTGACACGAAGTCCCGGCGGGGGCCCACCGGATTTTTGAGTCGGTTCGCCGCCGGGCGACCGCCCCCGGCCATCGACGGCACGCCGATCCTGGACGTGAAGCCCGTTCCGCCCCGGAGCGGCGGGCGCTGAATCACCGGTCACGGCGCCCGGCCGGCCGCCGGGCGCCGCCGCGCTCATCAGCCGGTCGTGGTTCCGCGCTCGGCAGCTGCGACCAACTCCAGGAAGCGCAGGCCGAGTTCGGTGACCTCCTCGGCCGTCCAGTCCTGCGCCGGGCGGTCGAGGCTCACCTCGGCCATGGCGAGGCCGGGGGCGGCGTCGGTCCACTCCGGGACGAACCAGATCCGCTCCTGCTCGGCGAGGGCGAGGACGGCGGCGTTCAGGGCCTTCGCGGGATGGGGCAGCCAGAGCTGGAACTCGTGGGTGGGCGGCGCGGCCGGGTTGAGGCGGGCGCCGGGGAGCGCGGCCAGGGCCGGGATGAGGGTCTTGGCGTGGGCGGCGTAGCCGGGCAGCCGGGGGAGTGCGGTGTCCAGGCCGGAGAGCGCGGCGAGGGCGGCGGGCCACTGCTGGTAGATCTGGCCGCCGTAGCGGTGGCGCCAGGTGCGGGCGTAGGCGGTGAAAGCCTTGTCCCCGGCGAGCGCGGCGCCGCTGATGCCGCCGAGGTCCTTGTAGTAGGACACGTAGACGCTGTCGGCGAGGGCGGCGATCTCGTCGAGCCGCTTGCCGAAGTGGGCGGTGGTGTTCCAGAGGCGGGCGCCGTCGAAGTGCACCCGGGCGCCGGTTTCGCGGGCGGCGGCGACCAGTTCGGTCAGTTCGTCCCAGGTGGGAAGGAGGAAGCCCGGGTCGCGCAGCGGGAGTTCGACCACCAGGGTGCCGAAGGGCTCACCGAGCGCGCGCAGCTCCTCGACGGTCGGCTGGCGCTGCTCGGTGGTGGGCCAGAGGCCGCGCAGGCCGGTGAGCTGGGTGTGGGCGTGGCGCTCGTGCCGCTCGATGTGGGAGAGCGGGTGGAGCGCGACGGCCCGGTTGTTGAGCTGCTCCGCGTGATAGCGCAGGGCGACCTGCTGGGCCATGGTGCCGGTGGGGAAGAAGACCGCGTCCTCCTTGCCCAGAAGGGCGGCGGTGCGCTCTTCGAGCTCCCCGACCGGACCGCCGTTCCCGTAGAAGTCGGGGTAGAGGTCCGGGTCGACGGCGTCGGCGAGGGCGGTGAGCCGCTCGTGGATGGTGGCGGGGCGGCTGCCGGAGAAGAAGCGTGTGCTGCCTCGACGGGCCGCGCGCAGACGGTCCCAGTCGATCTGATCATCGGTCATCCGGCGATTGTCGGACCGGCAGGGAGGTCAGGCCAACGGATTTAAGGAGTGGCGGACCGCCGTCACCCGACAGATCGCGTTCCGGAACTGTCGGGCCGTCCCTCCGCCCGCTCTCCTACCGTGAACCTCGCCAGGCCCCCGAACCGGGGCCCGACGAAGGAGCCCGCCCTGACCTCAGCCCTGCCGTGCCAGCCCGAGCCGCACCGCCCGCTCGACCGGCGAGTACGCCCCGTCGGCCCGGTCGAGCTCCAGCGGAGCCGCCGAGTACAGCGGAGGCTGAGCGATGAACCGCGCCCGCGTGCCCCGGTTGGGCTGCGCGGCGTGGATCAGGAACGGGTGGCAGAGGTAGACGTCTCCGGCGCGCCCGGTGGCGAAGGCCACCTCGCGGTCGGGGGCGTCGAGCCGGCCCGCCGCATCCATCGACTGGCACAGCTCCATGAGGTCGAGTCCGCGCTCGCCGGCCGGCTCCAGGAACGCCGGGACGTCCAGGTGCGAGCCGACCTTGATCCGGGTCGGCCCGTGGTCGGCGTCGACGTCCGAGAACAGGAAGAGCATCAGCAGCGACCGCTCCCGCGAGAAGAGGTTGAGCCAGTAGCCGGCCTCCCCCTCAGGTGTGTAGCTGGCGTCCACGTGCCAGCCGGTGTCACCCGGGTCCTCCGGGTGCGGGAAACGGATCGGGAACGTCCCGAGCCCGATCCTCGGCTGCCAGCGCCCGGGGCCGACCAGCTGGTCGAACGCGCCGTGCAGCCGCTCGGTCGTGGCGGCCCGCTGGAACGGCTTGTCCGCGTAACCCCACAGCCGCACGACTGGCTGGGTCCAGGTGGCGGGGTCGTTCTCGTCCAGCCCGGTCTCGCGCCACAGGAACGCCCGGCACTCCTCGGCTAGCTCGCGGGGGAAGGCCCCCTCCAGTCGGACGAACCCGTCCGTCACGAACTGCTCCATCTGGTTTGCCGTCAGAACGTCATGCATGTCTTGGAACTCTCGATCGCCGTATGGGGGCTTCCCTCGCCGAACAGCCAACCGGACCACCCGCCCCACCCGCCAATACGATCCCCCGGGGACGCCATAGGCGCCACCCGATAACCGCTGATGGGAAGCCCGTGAACGACCTGTCCGGAATCGAGTTCCGGCACCTGAGGTACTTCGCCGCCGTCGCCGAGGCCGGTACGGTCACCGAGGCCGCACGCCGGCTCCACATCACCCAGCCGAGCCTGAGCCAGCAGATCCGCGCGCTCGAACGCCGGGTCGCCGCACCGCTGTTCCACCGCGGCCCGGTCGGGATGTCCCTCACCGCCGCGGGGCAGACGCTCCTGGACGGCGCCAACCGCGCACTCGGCGAGCTGCACGCCGCCATGACCTCGGCGCGCGGGGCCGCGCTGCCGGCCCGGATCGGCGTTTGCCACGGTCTGCCGCAGGAGGTCCTGGCGACGGCCGAGCGGCTCGTCACCCGGAACCGGTCGCTCCACCTCGGCTACCACGCGGTCGACTCCCACGACCAGGCCGACCGGCTGCGCACCGGCAAACTCGACTTCGGCATCCTGCGCGGTCCGGTCGACGAGACCGGTCTCACCACCCGCGTCCTCGCGGACCAGCCGCTCGGCGTCGTCGTCGGCCGCGCCCACCCGCTGGCCGACCGCACGTCCGTCACCTGGGCGGAGCTCGACGGCCAACGCCTGCTCTGGTTCCCGGAATCGGCCGCATCCGGCTACGCCGCCACCGTCCTGGCCCATCTCGCCGTCCACGGCTGGACACCGCGCACGACCCCCGGCGACCACGACCACAGCAGCCACACCCTGTTCCGCCACGCCCTCCTCGGCGACGACGCCGTCATCGCGCTCCGCCCGGCCGCCGCCGTGGCCGACGACCCCGCCCTCACCTGGGTCCCCCTCAGCGCCGACCCGCCGCGCGAACGCCTCCTCCTCGCCGCGCCGAACGCGACGATCTGGAGCCGGCTGCTGTCCTGAGCCGGTCCGGGGGTCAGCGTCTTCCCCGGTGTGGGCGTCGGCGCTGAATGGCGCTGCTGAGTGCGGAGTTGACCAGCAGGGTCACCGCGCAGAGGACCGGGAGGAAGAGCAGGTGCGCCGCGCCGGGGTCGTCGCGGCGCAGTGGGTGGGCGGCGAGAGCCCCCGCGCCCGTCCCGGTCGCGACGGCGAACGCTGCGGCGGCGACCAGGGAGGCGCGGGGACGGGTCGGTGACGTCATGAGGCGGCGCGCCGGGGAGGCGGGCCGACGTGCTCGGGGCGGGCGGTCCACTCGACGCCGCCCTGGGGCGGGCGGAGGTAGAGGCGACCGCCGACGAGGTCCATGACGACGCCGAGTCGCTCGGTGCGGCGGTCGTAGACGAGATCGCCGACGGAGACGGCGGGTGCGGTCATGACGGGATCCAGCTTTCGAGCCGGACGCTGATCAACTTGCCGTTGGCGCCCACGACTTTGGCGGGGAGCGGGGTGCCGCCGTCCGTGGTGAGGAGGATGGTCGAACCGGTGGCGGGGTACCAGGCTTGCTGGTCGGCCTGCTCGCGTTGGGCGCGGACGCCGAGGCGGAGCACATCGACGATCTGGCGGACGACGGAGGTGGGGGCGGCGCCGAGGTCGATGAGGACGACGCCGGTGGCGGAGGCACACGTCCAGTCGATGCCGGGAGAGGGGAGTTGGGTCCCGGCGTAGGCGAGGGTCGCCTTGAGGTCGTCGAGTGCGTCGGCGGCCTCGCGGCGGTCCTCGGCGGTGATCTTTCTGAGCATGGAAGCCATGGCGCTGCTCCTGATGGTGAGTTCGGGGATTCCCCCCATCAGATTGCTATTGCAGAGCTACGCTGAGAAGCCGGATCGTCACTGCTTGTTGCTCTGTAGGATTTGGAGAGCTCCATGCCACCCAAGCGGCCCAAGGTTCCCCAGGGGATGACCCCGCGCGAGTACTACGGCTCCGAACTGAAGCGGTTGCGGGAAGAATTTATTCCCCGCATGACGCAGGAGAAGCTGGGCGAGCTGGTGTTCGTTTCCGGCGGCTATATCGGACAGTTGGAGCAGGCGGTCCGGGTGCCTCCGCTCGATCTGTCCAGGCGGATCGACAAGGCGCTCGACACGGGCGGCCAGCTGGAACGGTTGCACTCGCTGGCGGGCTTCACCAAGTTTTCGGACTACTTCGCGCATGCCGCCGACCATGAAGCCCGGGCGCTGACGATCAGTGAATATGGCGGGCAGTTCGTCCCTGGCGTTTTGCAGACCGCTGAGTACGCGCGAGCGTTGTTCCTGGATGCTGGATCTCGCTATGCGGACGAGCAGATTACCCAGAACGTTGCCGCGCGAACGGACCGGGGGCGACGCATCACGGCACCTGATGGGCCTGAGCTGTGGTTCATTCTCGACGAGGCAGTGCTCCGTAGGGTGGTCGGTAGTCGCCGGATCATGGCCGCCCAGTTGCGACACATGGAAGAACTGGTCGGCCGCCGTAGAATGGTTCTTCAGATTGTCCCATTCGAGGCCGGATGCCATGGACTTTCGGGCCTGGTCTGCCTGATGACGTTCGATGACGCTCCGCCCCTCGCTTACAGCGAGTCTGCCTACGCAGGCCAGCTACTGGATGATCCGCAGACGCTGGTCAAGTGTCGTCGCGCATACGATACGGCTCGGGCCACTGCGTTGTCCGCTCGGGCATCTCTGGCCTTCATCCAGTCGATCGCAGAGGGATACGAGCATGGCGGGAACGAATCAGCAGCCAACTCGGTGGCGTAAGAGTAGCCACAGCAACGACGACAACGGGTCATGCGTGGAGGTTGATGACAGTTCTCCCGGCCGTGTGCGTGACTCGAAGGACCCGGAGGGCCCGGCCCTCGCCTTCACTCCAGCCGCCTGGCAGTCCTTCGTAACTGCCATCCGCGCGGGCGAGTTCGGCACCTCCATCTGACCTCGCGGCCTTGGGCGTTGCGCCCAAGGCCGCTACCACTGCCGGAGGCGATCCCGTATGGCCAGGCGCGACTACGAGGACGACCCGAACGCCCCCAAGCCCAACAGCCTGGTGCCCGCAGCATCCACAGTTGTAGTGGACGGCCTCGGCCGCGTCCTGCTCCAACGCCGTACGGACAACGGTATGTGGGCCCTGCCCGGCGGGACGATGGAACTCGGTGAGTCCATCGGCGACTGCGCCATCCGCGAGACCCATGAAGAGACCGGCATCGACATCGCCATCACCGGCATCGTCGGCACCTACACCAACCCCGCTCATATCCTCGCCTACGACGACGGCGAGGTCCGCCAGGAGTTCTCCATCTGCCTCCTGGCCACTCCCACCGGCGGCCGACTCCGCACCTCCGACGAGTCCTTCGAGGTCGGCTGGTTCACCCCCGCCGAGATCGACGCGCTCCCCGTCCTCCCCAGCATCCGCAAGCGCATCGAGGACTGGCGCGGCGGCCGCATCCCCGTCGTTCGTTAGGGGTGCTCCCAGGGAATTCCCAGGATGGAGGCAACCGAACGGCTGTTCCTCGCTGTCTCCCCTGTGACCGGGTATGCGGGCCCGGCGGGCACAGGAACCGGCTTCGAACGCAATGACTCTGACGGGCACTCCCTTCCTCATCCTCACGATCATCCTGTTCGTGGGCTCCCTCGCGCTGGCCATGGCGCAATGGCTGGGCAGAGGAGTCCTCGTCGGGCGGGTGCGGAACCCCGAACAGCGGCGCAGGCCGCTGCGCGTGCTCTCCTACCTCGGTACCGTCCTGCTCTGCCAGTTCACCGCCGTGGCCATGGTCTTCGTGATCGTCAACAACGAGAACCAGCTCTACGACAACTGGGGCGACCTGCTGGGCACCTCCAGTCACGTCCGGGCCGTTCCCGTACCTCCGAAGGACGACGGCCTGGCCGGGGACCGGACGGCGGGTGCCGCCGGGGGCCCGTCCGGCTCCGCCGCGCCCAAGGTGCCGCAGGCCTTCCACGCGCCCGACTCGAACGCCGTGCCCAGGAGCGTGAAGCAGGCCGACCTCAAGGGCCGGCTCTCCGGCGTCGACGGCGAGGTCCTGGTCTGGACGCCGCCGCAGTACGACGACCCCGCCTACAAGGACAAGACCTTCCCGGTGGTCGAACTGCTCGTCGGATACCCCGGGTCCTCCAGCGCCTGGTTCGGCGAGAGCATGGATGCGATCGGGCAGCTCGAACCGCTGATGAAGTCCGGGCAGGTCACGCCGTTCATCCTGGTATCGCCGCGCGTCACCCTCCTCGGCAACGCCGACACCGGGTGCGCCGACATCCCGGGCAAGGTGAACGCCGACACCTGGCTCTCGCGGGACGTCCCGCAGATGATCGTGGACAACTTCCGGGCGGACACCACCCCGGACCGCTGGGCCCTGTCCGGCTACTCGGCCGGCGCCCACTGCGCCCTGCGCCTCGCGCTCTCCCACCCGAACCGGTACCGCGCCGCGATCAGCATGTCCGGCTACAACAACCCGTCCGGCGAACCGAGTTCGCTGACCGGCAAGGACCCGAAGCTGCGCGAGACCTCCAACCCGCTCTACATCCTCACCCACGCCCCGACGCCGCCGAACGTCGCGCTCTACGTGACCGGCAAGCGGGGCGACGGGCTGGAGGACGCGACCGCCCTCCAGCAGGCGGCGAAGAGCCCGACCACCGTCACGCCGTTCGAGACCACCGGTGCGCACCTGACCTCGACCTGGAAGCCGCTGGTCGTCCCGACCTTCAAGTGGCTGACCGGGATCATCCCGCCCCGCTGACGACGGGCCTCAGGCCGAAGGCGCCTCGGGGAGGTCGTAGGCGCGGAAGAGGGAGAGGTCCGGGGCGTGCCTCCGGATCTCGTCCCACTTCTCTCGGAACCGCTGCCTGAGCTGCGACGGCGGCCACGGGGTGGGCCGCAACTCCGGTGGCAGCAGCGGGTCACTCTCCATCGCCTGGCTGAACGCCTCGGCCAGGCCCAGCGCGGTGGCGACGAGCTCGGCGGAACTCCCGCCGCTTCCAAGCGATTCAGCGTCGAGCGCGTCGGCGAGCGGCCGGTAGGCCTCGATGGTCTCGGCCGCAGGCCACAGCCGCTCCGCAATGGCGACGGCATCGGTGAATCCCGGGCCGATCAGCCGGGTGGCCTCCGCCGTGATCAGATAGGTCCCGACCGTCGCCTCCGAGGTCTCGCCGACCAACTCCTCCAGGAGGTCATGCGGGCTCACATAGGCACCGGGCGCGAGTGCGACGGCACCGAGCCGGGTCAACGCCACACGGAGGGCGTCGCGTTCCGGTCGCCGCTGCTCCGGCACGGAGAAGGTGTAGAGCCGCCAGAGGCCGTCCCACGGCGCGAGCCCGGCATCCTGCGCGTAGGCGAGCGCGATGAACCGGACGTCCGTGTCGGCGCGGAGCCGGCCGGCACCGGTCAGCAGCAGTCGGCCCTTCCGGCCCCGTCCCTCCTGCCGCAACACGCCTGCCGCCTCCAGCCGGCGGATCGCCAGCCGCACCGGCTGGTCCGACAGGCCGGCGGCCGCGGCGACGTCGTAGACGTAGTCGAGCGACGCGGTGCCCTGCGGATCGAAGCAGGCCTCGACGACCGTTCGCGGCGCGGCTTTGTATTCGGACAACGGGAGACCTCGGTTCTCGATCACACACCCCCGGGTGCGGCTCAGGCGCCTTCCCAAGGGTAGTGGTGGCGCCGGAAGGCCTCGGCGATGACGGCCTTCTTGCCCTCGACGTCGTCGTCGAACAGCACGCGTCCGACGGGCGATTCGATCCGTACCTTGTCGCCCTTGCGGAACACGCCGCCGACCTGGTCGCGGGCGATGACGCGGGTGTCGTCGCCTTCGATGACGGTGATGCTCTCGTCCGTGATCCGCAGCGTGGCGCTGCGGTACGTGAGGAAGAGGCTGATCACCAGGCCGATGACGGCCAGCAGGACGGGTCGGCCGATCACCATGGCCGGGGAGTCGAAGGAGTCGAGGAACCTCACGGTGTCGGCGTACGGGATCGGGTGCTTGGCGGCGAACTGCAGCAGCCAGGGGACGGCGAAGCCGAGCCCGGCGCCGGCCGCACCGCAGAAG
This sequence comes from Kitasatospora sp. NPDC048296, assembly GCF_043201815.1. Lineage (NCBI taxonomy): Bacteria > Bacillati > Actinomycetota > Actinomycetes > Kitasatosporales > Streptomycetaceae > Kitasatospora > Kitasatospora sp. NPDC048296. The sequence continues at coordinate 32,410 of NZ_JBICZB010000049.1, read as the reverse complement.
ACCCAGATGACCACCTTGGTGTCGAGGGGCATCCGCAGCTCGGTCTCGGCGGCCGGGGCGTTGAATTCTCTCTCCATGGGTACGGCCGTAGCAGATTCGATAGATCGTGATATATTGTGACGCAGGTCACCGAAAAAGGGTGACAGGCTGTTGTCGCGGACGTTCGCGACCATCGACTCATGACGATCACCGACGAGGACTGCCTCACCGAGACCCTGGCCTTCAACGCACAGTTCGAGGCCGCCGCCGCACTCCGCCCCCAGCGCGGGCAGGCGCCCGACGCGGCCCTGATCGCGCACCTGCGCCGCAACCGGCTCGGCGGTGACACGCCCCCGGTGCGGCTCCCGCAGGGCCGGGACCGTGTCCTCCCGTCCGGGGTGAAGGTCCGGGCTTTCGTGCCGGAGCACGTCGAGGGCGTGTACCTGCACATCCACGGCGGCGGCTGGGTGTTCGGCTCGGCCGACGGGCAGGACGAGAAGCTCTGGAGCCTGGCGACCGAAGCCCGGCTGGCCGTAGTGAGCGTGGACTACCGCCTGGCCCCGGAGCACCCCTTCCCCGCCGGGCCCGACGACTGCGAAGCTGCCGCCCGCTGGCTGGTGGACCATGCCGAGGCCGAGTTCGGCGCCCGGCGGCTGCTGATCGGCGGCGAGTCGGCCGGCGCCCACCTGAGCGTCCTGACCCTGCTGCGCCTGCGCGACCGGCACGGCCTCACCGGCGCGTTCCGGGCGGCCCACCTGGCCTTCGGCCCGTACGACCTGTCGATGACGCCGAGCCAGCGGCTGTTCGGCTCCCGGCAGCTGCTGAGCAACTCGGATTCGGTGCGGGGCAGTTACGAGCTCTTCACGCCGGGGATGACTCCGGACCGGCGCCGCGACCCGGAGGTCTCGCCGCTGTACGCCGACCTGACCGGTATGCCGCCCGCGCGGATCATGGTCGGCACCGAGGACCCGCTGCTGGACGACTCGCTGTTCCTGGCCCAGCGGTGGCAGGCGACCGGGGCGCCCGTCCAACTCGCCGTCGTCGCCGGGGCGATGCACGGCTTCACCCTGTTCCCGCTGACCGTCACCGCACGCGAGCGGCAGCGGGAGCGGGACTTCCTGGCCGGCGCGGGACGGTAGCGTCGGCCGCATGAACCGCACCCCTCGGCTCTACGCGCTGGTGGAAGAGTTGCGCGCGGCGGCGCCGCGATCGTTGACGGTCGCCGCGCTCGCCGCGCGGTTCGAGGTGAGCGCGCGCACCGTGCAGCGGGACCTCCAGGCGCTGATGGAGTCGGGTGTCCCGGTGCGGGCCACCACCGGACGGGGCGGGGGCTGGTCGATCGACCCGGCGATGACCCTGCCGCCGATCCGCCTCACCCCCGAGGAGGCCTCGGCGCTGGTCGCCGCGCTCGCCGCGGCCGACACCTCGGCCCCGTACGCCGGCGCGGTCCGTACGGTCTCCCAGAAGATCGCCGCCGCGATGACCGGCCCCGCCTCGACGGCGGCCCAGGAACTCGCCGCCCGGATCGTCGCACTACCGACCAGGACCGCGGAGTCCGTCCGCACCGCGGTGGAACGGGCCCTAGCCGAGGGCACCGTGCTGCGGCTGTCCTACGTCGACGCGGCCGGGCAGGAGAGCGACCGCGCGGTGGAACCGGCCGGACTGCTCACCGCCGACGGCAAGTGGTACCTCATCGCCTGGTGCCGCACCCGCCAGGCCGGCCGGGGCTTCCGGCTCGACCGCATCGCGGCGGCGACCCCGACCGGCGAGCCGGCGCCGCCCCACGACCTGGCCGCCCTGCTCCACGGCTCGGCCGCCGCCGGCGCGGTCCGGCCCACCGCGCTGGCTCCGCTGGCGCCCTGAGGAGGCTCTCCGATGAGCTTCGGGGGCGGGGGCCCGGAACCCGGACCTCCAGGGCGCGGACCCTGGCCGGATCCCGGCCGACTTCTCGCGCACGAACAGGGGTGTCCGGTGCGGGCTTCTGCGCTTCGAGGTGATGAAGTAGCTTGAGGCGCATGACAGATGAGGGTGCCGGAACCGTCCCCGTGGCCGCTCCTGCGTCCCCCTCCCGGCGAGCCGTGCCTGTCCTGATGTTCTCGCAGGGTGTCAGCGTGGCGGGTACGCAGGTCACGGCGCTCGCGCTACCGACGCTGGCGATCCTCCTGCTGGGCGCGGGCCCGCTCGCCGCCTCCCTGCTCTTCGCCCTGGAGTACGGGGTGCAGGGCCTGACCGGGCCGTTCGCCGGGGTGCTGGTCGACCGGGTCGCCTCCCGCCGGCGGCTGCTGGTCACCGTCGACCTCGTCCAGCTCCTGCTGATCGCCACCGTGCCGCTGGCGCACGCCGCCGGTGCGTTGACGCTGGTCCACCTCTACGGGGTGGCGGCTGTCTCCGGTGCGCTCGGCGGGCTCTCCGCGATCGCCGTGCCGACCGTGGTGTCCGACTTCGTGGCCAAGGACGGCCTGGTCGCCGCCAACGCCAAGCTGGCCGGGGCCCGTTCGGTCGGGCAGATCGCCGGGCCCGGGCTGGCCGCCGGGCTGGTGCAGGCCGTGGGGGCGGCCGCCGCGATGGTGGCGGACGCGGTCAGCTACGGGCTGTCCGCCGTGGCCCTGAGCCTGCCCAGGCTCCAACGGGAGGCTGGAGCGGAAGCCCGGCAGACCGCGCGGCCGGGGGTGGTCGAGTCCCTACGGGAGGGCGCCGGGGTGCTCCGCGACCAGCCGGTGCTGGCCCGGCTCGCCGTGGCCGCCGCCGCCCTCAACTTCGGTGGGGCCGGGCTCGGCGGCCTGTACGCCTACTTCGCCTACGAGGTCGCCGGTCTGGGCCCCGGCCAGGTGGGCGTCACCACGGCCGCCTTCAGCGTGGCGGCGGTGACCGCCGTCCTCACCGGCAAGAAGGTCATCGCCCGGGTCGGCCTGACCAGGGTGATCCCGGTCTTCGGCCCGCTCGCCGCGGCCGCTCTGTTCCTGATCCCGGCGGCCTCGCTGGGCTTCGCGCTGCCGGTGCTGGTCACCTACCAGCTGGTGTTCGGCTTCTGCGCGACGGTGTGGGCCGTCAGCTCGGTGACCCTGCAGCAGTTGCTCTCCCCGCCGGAGCAACTCGGCCGGGTGCTCGGGCTTTCGCGCTCGATGGGCCAGCTCGTCATACCGGTCGGCGCACTGCTGGGCGGCGCTCTGGCCGGCGCGGTCGGCACCGCCGGGGCGCTGACCGTCTTCGCCTCGATCGCCCTGGCCGGCACCCTCGTGGTCGTGACGACGCGGCCCACAGCCGCGCTGCCTCCCGAGGCGATCCGGACGTGACCGCGCGCAAGGTCCAACCTCGGTAGCAGCGAAGGGGTTTCGTGGCCCACTCGGTCGAGCACACCCGCTGGAGGACACAACAGTTCGAGCGAGGCCGAGACGAAGGAGCGCCCATGAGCAGCCCCACCCGTCGCGACGTCCTGCGCTGGGGAGCCGTCGCTCTCCCGGCTGTCGGCGGGCTCCTGCGGCCCGTAACAGCCCGTGCCGCCACCGCCGTCGATCCGTCCGCCTGGATGGCCGCCCTGGCCGACACCACCCCGCTGACCGCCCTGACCATCCCCGGCACCCACGACTCCTGCTGCACCGACCCCTGGCACGGCACCGAGTGGTCCCACACCCAGAACTGGGGCCTGCCCGAGCAACTCCAGCGCGGCATCCGCTTCCTGGACATCCGCTGCAACGGCCTGGCCGGCACCGCCGACGAACTCGGCATCTACCACAGCGACGCCTACCAGTACCTGCGCCTCCAGGACGTCCTCGACCAGTGCCGCGACTTCCTCGCCACCTGCCCCGGCGAGGCCGTCGTCATGCGGGTCAGGAACGAGTACGCGGGCGGAAACCGGCTCGAAGCCCCCGAGTTCCAGCGCCGGATCAACCACTACCTGGACGACCTCGGCTACCGCCCGCTGTTCTGGACCGACCCCTGGTGGCCCACCCTCGGCCAGGCCCGCGGCCGGATCGTCCTCGCCGCCGACTTCGCCAACCCCTGGTCGGTCATCCAGTGGTCCAGCGCCACCAACCCCTGGTTCGCCACCCAGGACACCTTCCAGGGCATCAGCCTCGCCCCAGGCCGTCATCGACTGGTTCGACCGCGCCTGCGGCGACCAGGCCTCCCCGCGGATGTACGTCAACTTCACCAGCTACGCCAACGGCGGCTGGCCCAAGGTCAACGCCGACGCCATCCTCCCACCCGTCCGCGACTACCTCGCCGCCCGCCGCCAACAGCCCGCCCACCTCGGCATCGTCCCGATGGACTTCCCGGACTTCCACACCGACGTGCTGCAACTCCTCCTCGACAGGAACTTCACCGCCCACTGACCGTCCGGGTAGTAGCCTCCGGCGCATGTCCGCTTCCGCGCAGCTGACCCTCCCCACCCGCTACGACGGCGACCCCGACCGCGTCGCGCTCGTCCTCCCCGGCGGCGGCTACTCGCCCGCCCGGCCACTGCTGCACTTCGCCCGGGCCGTACTGCTCCGGCACGGCTGGACGGTCCAGGAGCTGTGGTGGCAACCCCCGGCGGGATCCGCCGACCTGGCGATGGAGGAGTGGATCGCCTGGGTGGAACGGCAGGTCGCCGAGGCGGTGGACGCCGAGCGCGGCGCCTGCCGCCTGCTGGTCGGCAAGTCCCTCGGCTCCTTCGCGTGCGGCCTCGCCGCCGACCGGGAGCTCGCGGCGGCCTGGTTGACGCCCATCCTGACCCTCGACCACGTGGTCGATGCCCTCGGTCGGGCCCAGGCGCCGACCCTGCTCGTCGGCGGGAGCGCCGACCGGCGGTGGGACCGGCGGATCGCCGACTCGACCGGGCACGAGGTCCTGGAACTCCCCGGCGCCGACCACGGCTTGGAGCGTGACGACGACCCGCTCGGCTCGGTCGACATCCTGCGACAGGTCGTCGAGAGACTGGACCGCTTCGTCGGCTCGCTCGCCGACGGGTGAGGCTCAGGCCTGGGGTGTCCGCCCAAGAGGCGAGGGTGCGCAGAACAGCCGGTGTGCGGCTATGCGTCAACGCCGCCCCGGAAACCCGTGCCGCCGGGCGGCCGCCGCCACCGCCAGGGCGAGCGCCAGCAGCGCCAGCGCCGACCAGGGCAGCGACCCCGGTCCGCCGTGGTCGAGCAGGAGGCCGCCGGCGAAGGCCGCGGCGGCGATGCCGAGGTTCCAGCAGGTGACCAGGAGGGACTGGGCGAGGTCGGCGGCCGGGCCGGCGGCGTCGGCGACGGCGGTCTGCAGGAGGGTGGCGGCGCCGCCGAAGCCGAGTCCCCAGATCACGGCGGCGGCGTGGACCGGCCAGGCCGTTGAGCTGATCAGGGCGGCGGCGATGATGGTCGCCGTGAGGGCGAGGAGCCCGCAGGCGGCGAGGGTGAGGGCACGCAGGTGCCGGTCGATGAGGGCTCCGGTGGCGGCGATGCCCGCCAGTGCGGACAGGCCGAGGACGAGCAGCACGGTGTCGGTCCGCCCGCCGAGGCCGAGGGGTTCGAGCAGGGCCGCGACGTAGGTGTAGAGGATGTTGTGGGCGAGCACGAAGGCCGCCGTCACTCCCAGCACGGCTGCCACGCCCGGGATCCGCAGCACCCGCCGGATCGACGGCCGGTCGTGCTCCTCCCGGCCCGGGACCGCGGGGACGGCGGCGGCGATCCACCCCACCAGGCCCACCGCGATCGCGCTCATCAGCGCGAAGGTGAGCCGCCAGCCGGCCGCCCCGGCGAGCAGGGTGCCGGCCGGCACGCCGACCGACAGGGCGACGGTCGAGCCGCTCATCGCCACCGCCATCGCCCGCCCGCGCTGCTCGGGCGCGACGATGCTGCGGGCGTACCCGGCGAGCAGTGCCCAGAGCAGCCCGGCGACCAGGCCGGCCGCGAAGCGCGCGGCCATGGTGAGCGGGTAGTTCGCGGAGGCCGCCGTCACCGCGTTGGCCAGCGCGAAGCCGCCGACGGCCAGGAGCAGCAGCCGTTTGCGCGGCCAGTGGGCGGTGGCGGCGGTCAGCGGGATGGCGGCGGCGATGGAGCCGACCGCGTAGAGGGTGACGGACTGCCCGGCGCCGGACTGGCTGACGCCGAGGTCCGCGCTCATGGCGGGCAGGACGCCGGCGGGCAGGGCCTCGGTCATCAGGGTGACGAACCCGGCGGTGCCCAGGGCCAGCAGCGCGGGCCAGGGCAGGCCGGGGGCGGGGGTCATCGGCTGGGCGGGGGAACGGAGTTCGGACGTCGACATGGGCCCGATCGTCTATCCTTGACATCGATGTCAAGGTCAAGCCGGAGCCAGGAACCCAGGGTGGTCACATGCGGATCGGCGAACTCGCCCGGCGGACGGAGAGCACTCCGCGCCTGCTGCGCTACTACGAGCAGCAGGGCCTGATCACCCCGGGCCGCGAGGCGAACGGCTACCGCGACTACGACGACTACCTGGTGAACCGGGTGCTCCAGATCCGCGGTCTGCTGGACGCCGGCCTGCCCACCCGGATCATCAAGCAGATCCTGCCCTGCCTGGACACCCCGCGGACGATCCACTTCGCCGACGCCACACCGGAGATGCTCGACACCCTGGAGTCCGAGACGGAGCGGATGACCCGCCGCATCCAGTGCCTGACCCGCAACCGGGACGCCATCCGGGAGTACCTGGACGTGGTCAAGGGCCTCGCCTGAGCGGCGGATCCGCACGCCCCGAACCGCCGCTTGACCCTGACACGTATGTCAGGGTTGAAGGCTGTCCCCATGACCGACACGACCGACTCCGTCATCCGCCACACCGCCTTCGGCGAGGGCACCCCGATCGTCCTGATCCACGGCTACACCGTCGACCACCGCGTCCTGCTCCCGCTCGAACCCGTCTTCGCCGGCCGTCCCGGCTGGCGGCGCCTCTACCTCGACCTCCCCGGCCGCGGCGCCAGCCCCCGACTGCCGGGCCCGACCTCGGCGACGGCCCTGGCCGAGGCCGTCCTCCGCTGGATCGACGCCGAGGTGGGCGACCGCCCCTTCGCGGTGGTCGGGCAGTCCTTCGGCGGGCAGCTGGCCCGGGCGGTGACGGCGCGGTACGGGGAGCAGGTGCTGGGTTCGGCGCTGCTGGTGCCGGTGGTGCGCTGGGGCGAGGACCGTACGCTGCCGGGGGAGACGGTGGTCGAGCGTGACCAGGAGCTCCTCGACCGGCTTCCGGACGGGCCCGACCGCGAGCTGTTCGGGTACGTCATGGCCCGTCTCACCGAGCCGGGTTGGGAGCTCTTCGCGCAGTTCGTGCTGCCCGGCCGCCGGGCCTACGACCAGCCGGCCGCCGCCGAGCTGGAGGCCGACTTCCTGCTGCCGCACTGGCCCGAGCACCGGGCTCCGGAGCACCGGGGCCGCCACCTGCTGGTGACGACCCGGCAGGACGGCCTGGTCGGCTGGCGCGACCAGCTCGCCCTGCTCGACCACTACCCCCGGATGGCGGCGACGGTACTCGACGGCGCAGGCCACAACCCGCAGGTCGAGTGTGCCGAGACGGTGCGGGGCCTGGTCGGCGGCTGGCTCGACGGACTCGATCGTTAGGGCAGACAGGAGGGGAGCAGGAGGGGGCGGGAGGGGCAGGAGGGGGAACGAGAACGGCCTCGCGATCGGCGGAGAACCGATCGCGAGGCCGTGAGCCGTCGCCCGGGGCCCCGGAGGGCCCGCCGGGCTCAGCCGATGGTGCGGGGCAGGCGGGTGGTCAGGTACAGGATGGTGAAGGAGCCGACCAGCTGGATGCCCAGGCACAGGGCGAGCGCCCGGTCCATGCCGAGGGTGGGGGCGAGGGACAGGTAGAGCGTGCCGAGAGTGGCGACGCCGAGGGCGAGGCTGGACTGCTGGCTGGTGGCGAGGACGCCGCTGCCGACACCGGCCCGGACGGCGGGGACCTTGGAGAGGACGACCCGGAACAGCGGGGTGCCGATCAGGCCCTGCCCGATGCCGGCGAGGGCGACGCCCGGGGCCATCCGCAGCGGGGAGAAGTGCGACCAGTCGGCGAGGATGGTCAGCGCGAGGGTGGCGAGGCCGGCGGCCTGGATGACGGCGCCGGCGCTGAGCACCCGGCTGCCCCAGCGGCCGATCAGACGCGGGCCGGCCAGTGAGGCGGAGAAGTAGCCGACGGCCATCGGGACGAGCGCCCAGCCGGCCGCGACCACGCCGAGGTGGAGGCCCTGCTGGATGGCGACCGCGATGTTGAACATGAAGCCGCCGAAGCCCGCGAAGTAGGGGAGTGCGATGCCGAGGCCGCGCCGCATCTCGGGGATCCGCAGCAGGGTCGGCGGCACCAGCGGGGTGTCCCCGCGCTGCTCGGCGCGGCGCTCGACCAGGGCGAAGGCGACGGCCAGCACCGGGAACAGGGCGAGCAGCAGCCAGGACCAGAGCGGCCAGCCGGCCGCGCGGCCCTCCATCAGCGGGATGAGCAGGGCCAGCAGGGTCGCGGTGAGCAGAACGGTGCCGGGCACGTCGACCCGGGCGGCCTGGGTGGCCTTGCTCTCCGGCACGTACCGGACGGCCAGCACCACGGCGAGCAGCGCGAACGGCACGTTCACCAGGAAGACCGAGCGCCAGCCGGTGCCGAACAGGTCGGCGGCGACCAGCATCCCGCCGAGCACCTGCCCGATCACCACGGATATCCCGCCGACGGCGCCGTAGATGCTGAGCGCGCGGCCGCGCCGGGCGCCGTCGGTGGCGGCGGTGATGGTGCCGAGCACCTGGGGGATCAGCAGCGCGGACGAGGCGCCCTGGGCGGCCCGGGCGGCGACCAGCGACCACGCGTCGGGGGCGAGGCCGCAGGCCAGCGAGGTGAGCGCGAAGGCGGCGGCGCCGGCGACGAAGAGCCGGCGGCGGCCGAAGATGTCGCCGAGCCGCCCGCCGAGCACGAGCAGGACGGCGAAGGCGATGCCGTAACCGGCCGCGACCAGCTCCAGGACGGCGGGTCCGGCGGCCAGGTCCTTGTCGATGGTGGGCAGGGCGACGTTGACGATGAAGAAGTCGAGCATCGGGAGGAAGGCCCCGAGCAGGACGGTGACCAGTCCGGCGGTGCCGAGGGAGGGCCCTGCGGTGCCTGACGACGAGGTGTGGGGGGCGGCTGTGGGGGCGGTCCGGTGCGAGGCCGGGGCGACGGCGAGTGGTTGAGTCACGGGTCATACGATCCGCCTCGCCCTACCCTGGTACCAGAGTGTGGTTATCCAGGTATAAGAAGTACCTGGCAACAGGATGCGGACTGCCGCATGCTGGGACCATGAGCCTGATGACCCCCGTTGCGCAAGCCCGTCCCGGCTCGGCCGCGCCGCACCGCAGCACCTCCGGTGACGCCCGCCGGCACGACCTGGCGGCGTTCCTGCGCAGCCGCCGGGAGCGCATCGCACCCGAACAGGTGGGCCTGCCGATGACCGGCCGCCGCCGCACCCCGGGGCTGCGCCGTGAGGAGGTCGCGCAGCTCGCCGCCGTGGGGGTGACCTGGTACACGTGGCTGGAGCAGGGCCGGGACATCCAGGTGTCCACCCAGGTGCTGGACGCGGTGGCCCGGGCGCTGCTGCTGGACCCGAGCGAGCGGGCGCACCTGTTCACCCTGGCCGGCGCGGAGGACCCGGCGCCGATCCAGGACTGCCCCTCGGTGACCCCGAGCGTCCGGCTGGTGCTGGACCAGCTGGCGCCGTATCCGGCCGTGGTGCTCAACGCCCGCTACGACGTGCTGGCGTACAACGCGCAGTACACCGGCTTCGTCGGCAGGCTGGACGAGCTGCCGCCCGAGGACCGGAACCTGATGTGGCTGGCGTTCACCGACTCGCACTTCCGTCAGGTCCTGATCGACTACCGGACCGAGCGCCTCGGCATGGTGGCCCGGTTCCGCGCCGCGATGGCCGACCACTCCGCCGGACCGGCCTGGAAGACGCTGCTGGCCCGGGTACGCAAGGCGTCGCCGGACTTCGAGGAGGAGTGGCAGCGGCACGAGGTGATGCGGCCGAGCAACGGGATCAAGCGCTTCCAGGTGCCGGGCGTGGGCCTGCTGCGCTGCGAGTACACCAACTTCTGGCTCAGCCCCCGGCTCGGGACCCGCATCGTCAGCTACACCCCGCTGGACGAGGAGACCCGGGCGCTGATGGACAAGCTGCCGACGAGCCTCTAGGCCTCTTGGCGGTCGCCCGCTAGCCGCGTATCGCCTCCCGCCCGAGCAGCAGGCACACCGCCGCCAGCGGCAGTTCGACGCAGAACGCCATCACCAGCGCGGCCAGCACCGCGTGCCCCGGCCCGGCGAAGGCGATGTCCACCAGCGCGTCCCCGGCGAGCAGCAGGGCCACCGCCGCGCCCGCCCACAGCGCGGCGGGGCTGCACCGGAGCAGCAGCGCGTCCAGCGACAGCAGGCCGGCGAACTCCAGCAGGTCGAGCACCACCCACGGGGTCTCGTGGTTGACGGCCAGCATCATCAGCCAGGGCAGCAGCGCGACGGCCGCCAGCCGCGGCGCCTGCCGCAAGCGCTCCGGCAGGACGTACGCCGGGGCGCCCGAGACGACGGCGATGGTCATGCCGCACCCCCGACCACCGCGACCTGACGCTCCCGCACCCGCTCCAGCGGCAGCCGCTCGGCCGGCCCGCCGGCCGGGTGCTCGACCAGCACCGCGTCGAACGGCCCCTCGGCCCAGGCGAGCCAGAAGCTCCCGGCCACCGTGACCACCTGGGCCGCCGAAGCCGTCCGGAACGAACGGGCCGTACGGAACAGCCGCCGCCCACCGGTGAACAGCACCGAGGGCGCCGCGCCGTCGGCCGGCAGCCGACCCCAGGCGAGCACGTGCGAGCGGTTCCCGGCGGCCGGGCTGCGCCGGGCGCCGCGCACCAGCTGCGGCGTGAGCCGGGCGGCGACCAGGACGTCGGCCAACTCGCCGTACTGGTAGAGCTCCAGCGCGGCCCGGCCGCGGCCGGACCCGACGCTGCGGACCGACCAGGGCCCGGCCCCGGTCGGCAGCGTCCCCTCCGGCCCCGACGCCGGGTGGAGCGCGCCCCCGGGAACACCCCCGTGGTTCCCGGGGACGGGCCGCCCGTGCGGCGGAGTGGCGGAGTGCGATGCAGTGCTCGTCATGTCCCCAAGCTTTCCGCCCTGAGGGGCCTCCTGTCGGTGGTGCCCCACACCGAATCGGGGGTGTACCTAGCTACACCCCCACCGGGCACCCCCCTTCATGGCGGCTCTTGATCACCGGGCCCTACGCTGTCCGCCATGCCCTCCACCACGTTGCGCCGAGCGCTCGTCAGGAGCCTCCGCCGCCCGCCGTGGTCGGCCGGGGCCTGGCGGGACACCCGCTTCATAGCGGCCGGAATACCCGTGGCCGTGCCGGTCTGGCTGGCCGTCACCGAGTCCGACCTGCTCTTCCCGACCCTCGGGGTCGTGCTGCTGTGCGTCCGTCCGCTGTCCGCCCTCCAGCGCAGCCGGCTGCGCGCCCTGCACGGGGTGGAGGTGGCGCCGCCGCGCCCCGGCGACGGGCCGACCCGGCTGCTGGGCCGACTGCGCCTGGTGCTGACCTGGCGCCAGAGTGCCTACCACCTGGTGGTCGGCCCGGTGCTGGCGCTGGGCTCGCTGGCGGTGCTGTACGTCTGGGGCACGGCCCTGGTGCTGGCCACGGTGTCCGGCTGGAGTTGGCTGATGCCCCCTGCCAGCGGGCTGCGCGGAGAGTGGCCCGTTCTGCTCGGATTCACGGTCGGCGGCCTGGCGCTGGCGGTCGCGGCCCCCTGGCTGGCGGCGCTGATGGCCTGGCTGGAGGTACGGGCGGCGCGGCTGCTGCTCGGCCCCAACCGGACGGAGCGGCTGGAGCAGCGGGTCGAGGAGATCGCCGAGAGCCGGGCCGGGCTGGTCGACGCGGTGGACGCCGAGCGCCGCCGGATCGAGCGCGACCTGCACGACGGCGCCCAGCAGCGGCTGACCTCCCTCGCGATGAACCTGGGCCTGGCCCGGCGCACCCTCAAGGACGTCCCGCCCGAGGTGATGCAGGTGATCGTGGACGCCCACGAGGAGGCCCAGGCCGCCATCGACGAGCTGCGCGACCTGGTCCGCGGCCTGCACCCGGCGGTCCTGGAGGACCGCGGCCTGGACGCGGCGCTGTCCGGCATCGCCGCCCGCGCCCCGCTGCCGGTGCGCCTGGACGTGGACCTGTCCGCCCCGGTCGCCCCGACCGTCGAGGCGGTCGCCTACTTCACCGTCTCCGAGGCGCTCACCAACGTCGCCAAGCACGCCCGCGCCAAGCAGGTCGAGGTGTCGGTGCGTACGGCCGGCGGCCGACTGCGCCTGGTCATCAGCGACGACGGCATGGGCGGCGCGGACCCCTCGCGCGGCACCGGGCTCACCGGTCTGCGCAAGCGCGCCGCCTCGGTCGACGGCACGCTGTCCGTTCTCAGCCCCCTCGGGGGGCCCACCACCATCACCGTGGAGTTGCCGTGCGCGCTGTGATCGCCGAGGACTCGGTCCTGCTCAGGGTCGGCCTGGTCAAGGTCCTGGAGGCGGTGGGCTTCGAGGTCGTGGCCGCCGTCGGGGACGCCGTCGAACTGCTGGCCGCCGTCGAGGAGCACCGCCCCGGGGTGGTGGTCGCGGACGTCCGGATGCCCCCGGGCTTCCACGACGAGGGCGTCAAGGCGGCGATGGTGATCCGGCAGCAGTGGCCGGAGGTCGCCGTGCTGCTGCTCTCCCAGTTCGTGGAGGAGCGCTACGCCGCCGACCTGCTGGCCACCAACACCAGCGGCGTCGGCTACCTGCTCAAGCAGCGGGTGGCCAATGTGGACGACTTCGTGGACGCGCTGCAGCGGGTCGCCGAGGGCGGCACCGCGCTGGACCCGGAGGTGGTGGCCCAGCTGCTGCTGCGCCGCCACCGGGACCCGCTGGAGAAGCTGACCCCGCGCGAGCGGGACGTCCTCGCCCTGATGGCGGAGGGCCGCTCCAACGCGGCCATCGCCGCCTCCCTGGTGGTCAGCGACAGCGCGGTGGCCAAGCACATCAACTCGATCTTCACCAAGCTCGACCTCCCGCCGGCCGACGACAGCCACCGCCGGGTGATGGCGGTGCTGCGGTTCCTGGAGGTCGGGTAGCCGTGGGCGTGGTGAAGGCCTGGCGGGTCACCGGGACGCTCGCGACGGTCCTGGTGATGCTCGGTGCGGGGCTGCAGACCTGGTCGATGGCGGCGCAGCAGCGGACCAGCACGACCCGGCCGTACGACCGTGAGATCCACCGGGTCCGGCTGGAGACCGGCAGCGCCCAGGTCCGGGTGCACCCGGGCCGGGACGGCCATGTGGTGGTCCACCAGCGGCTGGACTGGCTGGTGCGCAAGCCGGTGGTCTCCGCCACCTTCGCCGACGACGTGCTCACCGTCGGCATGCACTGCCGGAAGGTCCTGCCGTTCGCCGACTTCGGCTGCGGCGCCGAGATCGACCTGGAGGTGCCGGCCGCGACCGAGGTGACCGGGTCGGTCGGCTCCGGCTCGGTCTCCGTGGAGGGCCTGAGCGGCGCCGTGCGGATGGAGCTCACCTCCGGCGAGCTGGTGCTGGTGGACACCTCCGGCGAGGTGTACGCGCACGCCACCTCCGGGCTGGTGCAGGGCACCAACCTGAGCGCGCGGAAGGTGGACGCCGCGACCACCTCGGGCTCGGTGCAGCTGTACTTCGCCAAGGCCCCGTACGACGTGAACGCCGTGGCGACCTCCGGCTCGGTCACGATGAGCCTGCCGAAGGAGAGCCGCTACGCCTTCACCGGCGAGATCGGCAGCGGCAGCGGAGGGATCGACCCGCTGCTGGCGGACTCCGCCAGCCCGAACCGGATCCACGCCGCGGTCTCCTCGGGCTCGGTCTCGATCTATCCGGCGCCGCAGTAGCGGGGCGCCTTCCACCGGCGCCCCGCTGTATAGGGAGGAAGCCGCTCACCCGGGTGGGGGACAATGGAGAGTCCCGTCCCCCTACCCGAGGTCAGCCGCGCATGACAGCCACGCCCGCACCCACCGCGCCCGAGACCGAGTTCGCGCCGCTGGACATCGGCCCGATCCGGGTGTGGCCGCCCGTCGTGCTGGCACCGATGGCCGGCATCACCAACGCGCCGTTCCGTACCCTGTGCCGCGAGCAGAGCGGCGGCAAGGGCCTGTACGTCTCGGAGATGATCACCACCCGGGCGCTGGTCGAGCGCAACGCCAAGACCATGCAGCTGATCAAGTTCGATCCGAGCGAGAAGCCGCGCTCGATCCAGCTGTACGGGGTGGATCCGGTGACCGTCGGCAAGGCCGCCCGGATGATCTCGGACGAGGGCCTGGCCGACCACATCGACCTCAACTTCGGTTGTCCCGTCCCCAAGGTCACCCGCAAGGGCGGCGGCTCGGCGCTGCCGTACAAGCGCAACCTGCTGCGCGAGATCCTGCGCGAGGCGGTGGCCAACGCGGGTGACCTGCCGGTGACCATGAAGATGCGCAAGGGCATCGACGACGACCACCTGACCTATCTGGACGCCGGCCGGATCGGTGCCGAGGAGGGCGTGGCCGCGATCGCCCTGCACGGGCGCACCGCCGCCCAGCACTACGGCGGGACGGCCGACTGGTCGGCGATCGCCCGGCTGCGCGAGTCCGTCCCGGCGCACATCCCGGTGCTGGGCAACGGGGACATCTGGTCGGCCGACGACGCGCTGCGGATGATGCGCGAGACCGGCTGCGACGGCGTCGTGGTCGGCCGCGGCTGCCTGGGCCGGCCGTGGCTGTTCAAGGACCTGGTCTCGATCTTCGAGGGCGACGTGGACTACGCCCGCCCCGACTTCGGCTACGTGGCCCGGGCGATGGTGCGCCACGCCCAGCTGCTCGGCGAGTGGCTGGGGGACGAGGCGCGCGGCGTGATCGACTTCCGTAAGCACGTCGCCTGGTACACCAAGGGCTTCTCGGTCGGCTCGGAGCTGCGGGTGAAGCTCGCCAACGCCTCCTCGCTGGCCGATCTGGCCGAAACGCTGGCACAGGTGGAGCAGACCCAGTCCTGGCCGATCGGCGCGGACGGCCCGCGCGGGCGCACCAGCGGCAACAACCGGGTGGTCCTGCCGGAGAACTGGTTGGACGATCCGTACGACTGCGCCCGGCCGGGCGCGGACGCCGAATCGGACACCTCTGGCGGGTGATCTGTCCGTAGTGGCGAAATGGGCCCTCTCGGCCCCGTCGCCAGTCGGTCCTGGCCCTCTTGTCCATTCTGGACAGGAGGGCTCCTTTTTGGCGCTCCGATGTCACGGAGCGAGCGCATTCCTGGACGGAGTGCGACGATCGGCGGAGCTGGTCTACGTTCGACCGGCGAGATGCGCTGGTGACGCTTGCCACACGGAGTTGCGGCTGACGGCCGGTCAGTGGACGAAATGGACAGGTCGGTGGTGGATCGCTTCCCGAAGCCGATCCGGGCGCGATCGGCCGATCCGGGTGCAGGAAATCAAGCCGGGGCAACGCGACGGACGCACGGCCGCTACCCAGCGTCCGAATCGGGCGATCTTCGGGTTTCGTTGTCTTCAAGACTTGAAGGCTGGCTAGCGTCAGGCGGACGATTTCACCAACAGAGGTGAACGCCTTTATGTGCATTCGATCTAGCGGGTTGCCCCTCGGTACCGGCCTCGTGTGGCCTATTCAGGGCAGAGAAGTGCCTTCGAAATGGGTATGTTCTCCGGCGTCAGGGCAACCGCGTACGAGGAGACCGACCCGTGCCGTCCCAGCAGAAGTTTGTTTACTCCTTCACCGAAGGAAACAAGGACCTCAAGGATCTTCTTGGCGGCAAGGGCGCGAACCTGGCCGAGATGACCAACCTGGGCCTCCCCGTCCCCCCGGGGTTCACCATCACCACCGAGGCCTGCAAGGTCTTCCTGGAGACCGGCAGTGAGCCGTCCTCGCTGCACAAGGAGATCAGCGCCCACCTGGAGGCCCTTGAGCAGGAGATGGGCAAGAAGCTCGGCCAGGCCGACAACCCGCTCCTCGTCTCGGTCCGCTCCGGCGCCAAGTTCTCCATGCCCGGCATGATGGACACGGTCCTCAACATCGGCCTCTCCGACTCCTCGGTGGCCGGCCTCGCCGCCCAGTCCGGCAACGAGCGCTTCGCCTGGGACTCCTACCGCCGCCTGGTCCAGATGTTCGGCAAGACCGTGCTGGGCGTCGACGGCGAGCTGTTCGAGGAGGCCCTGGACGAGGCCAAGCACGCCAAGGGCACCGTCAACGACCTGGACCTGGACGCTTCCGACCTCCGGGAACTGGTCGAGGTGTTCAAGGGCATCGTCGAGCGCGAGACCGGCCGGGCCTTCCCGCAGGACCCGCGCGAGCAGATGGACCTCGCCATCCACGCCGTCTTCCACTCCTGGAACGGCGACCGCGCCCGGCTGTACCGCCGCCAGGAGCGCATCCCGAACGACCTCGGCACCGCGGTCAACGTCTGCACCATGGTCTTCGGCAACCTCGGCGAGGACTCCGGCACCGGCGTCGCCTTCACCCGCGACCCCTCCACCGGCGCCCAGGGCGTCTACGGTGACTACCTGTCCAACGCCCAGGGCGAGGACGTCGTCGCCGGCATCCGCAACACCCTGCAGCTGTCCGAGCTGGAGAAGCTCGACAAGAAGTCGTACGACGAGCTGATGGCGATCATGCAGAAGCTCGAGAACCACTACCGCGACCTCTGCGACATCGAGTTCACCATCGAGCGCGGCAAGCTCTGGATGCTGCAGACCCGCGTCGGCAAGCGCACCGCCGCGGCCGCCTTCCGGATCGCCGTCCAGCTGGTCGACCAGGGTCTGATCGACCTGGACGAGGCCCTGATGCGCGTCACCGGCGGCCAGCTGGCCCAGCTGATGTTCCCGCGCTTCGCCCCGACCGCCGAGTCCAAGCAGATCGGCTGGGGCCTCGCCGCCTCGCCGGGCGCCGCGATCGGCAAGGTCGTCTTCGACTCCTACACCGCCGTCAAGTGGTCCCGCTCCGGGGAGAAGGTCATCCTGGTCCGCCGCGAGACCAACCCGGACGACCTGGACGGCATGATCGCCGCCGAGGGCATCCTCACCTCGCGCGGTGGCAAGACCTCGCACGCCGCCGTCGTCGCCCGCGGCATGGGCAAGACCTGTGTCTGCGGCGCCGAGGAGCTGGAGGTCGACACCAAGGCCCGCCGCTTCACCACCGCCGACGGCCTGGTGGTCGAGGAGGGCGACATCGTCTCCATCGACGGTGCGTCCGGCAAGGTCTACCTCGGTGAGGTACCCGTGCTGCCGTCCCCCGTGGTCGAGTACTTCGAGGGCACCCTGCACGCCGGCGCCGACGTCCAGGGCGGACTGGTCCAGGCCGTCCACCGGCTGATGTCGCACGCCGACGGCCGCCGCCGCCTCGCCGTGCGCGCCAACGCCGACAACGCCGAGGACGGCTCGCGCGCCCGCCGCTACGGCGCCCAGGGCATCGGCCTGTGCCGCACCGAGCACATGTTCCTCGGTGAGGAGCGCCGCAAGGAGGTCGAGCACCTGATCCTCGCGGACAACGACAAGGACCGCGAGCTCGCCCTCTCCACCCTGCTGCCGCTGCAGAAGAGCGACTTCCTGGAGCTCTTCCAGGCGATGGACGGTCTGCCCGTCACCGTCCGCCTGCTCGACCCGCCGCTGCACGAGTTCCTGCCGGACATCACCGAGCTGTCGGTGCGCGTCGCCCTCGCCGAGGCCCGCAAGGACCCGAACGAGAACGACCTGCGCCTGCTCCAGGCGGTGCACAAGCTGCACGAGCAGAACCCGATGCTGGGCCTGCGCGGCGTGCGCCTCGGCCTGGTCATCCCCGGTCTGTTCGGCATGCAGGTCCGCGCCATCGCGGAGGCCGCCGCCGAGCGCAAGCTGGCCGGCGGGGACCCGCGCCCCGAGGTGATGATCCCGCTGGTCGGCACCGTCCAGGAGCTGGAGCTGGTCCGCGACGAGTGCGAGCGGGTGCTCGCCGAGGTCGCCCAGTCCACCGGCGTCCAGCTGGACATCAAGCTCGGCACCATGATCGAGCTGCCGCGCGCCGCGGTGACCGCCGGTCAGATCGCCGAGGCCGCCGAGTTCTTCTCCTTCGGCACCAACGACCTGACCCAGACCGTCTGGGGCTTCTCCCGGGACGACGTGGAGGCCTCGTTCTTCACCGCCTACCTGGAGAAGGGCATCTTCGGGGTCTCCCCGTTCGAGACCATCGACCGCGACGGTGTCGGCTCCCTGGTCAAGCACGCCGTCGAGGCCGGCCGGGCCACCCGCCCCGACCTCAAGCTCGGCGTCTGCGGCGAGCACGGCGGCGACCCGGACTCGGTCCACTTCTTCCACGAGGTGGGGCTGGACTACGTCTCCTGCTCCCCCTTCCGGATCCCGGTGGCGCGCCTGGAGGCCGGCCGCGCCGCCATCGAGTCGGCGGGCAGCGACTCGCGCTGAGAGGGTAGGCATCCCCTACTCAAGCGCGGGTACGACTGACCGCTCACCCTCCCGTCGGGAGGGCGTACACCGGAGCTCGGCGCAGGAGAACCGGCGTACGTAACACGGCCGGGCGGGGACGGACAACGGCGGCCGTCCCCCCCCCGCCGGACGTCTGCGCACGGGCCCGTGGTGGCGCGGGGCGGGGAGGCGGGCGGCCCGGCGGGGAGTGCACCCCCCCTCCCCCCCCCCCCCCCCCCCCCCCCCCAGCCCCCCCGCGGCGCCCCCCCCCCCCCCCCCCCCCCCCCCCCCCCCCCGGCCGTACGTCTGCGCACGGCGCCGTGTGGCCTCGGCCACGTGTGCAGCTCGCCCAGCCGGGCGGCGGCGCCTGCCAAGCTGGACCGCATGACCAGAAGCAAGAGCCCGCTCGTCGTCGTGGCCGTCCTGATCCTGGCGGTCCTCGCCGGAGCCGGCTACCTGCTCGCCGGCAGGGGCGGCAGCAGCCACCCCAAGGCCGCCGCGAGCGCCACCACCACGGCGAAGCCCTCGGCCCCCAAGCCCACCCCGCCGGCCGGCGGCGGCACCCCCGCCACCTCCGGCACCTGGGTCCCCGCCGACCCCGCGCTGGCCGACGTCTGCCGCACCAAGCTGCCCAGTCAGGCCCAGGACACCCTCGCGCTGATCGCCAAGAACGGCCCCTACCCGTACAACCGGGACGGCATCGTCTTCGAGAACCGCGAGAGCCGTCTGCCGAAGAAGGCCGGCAGCTACTACCACGAGTTCACCGTGGTCACCCCGGGCTCCAACGACCGCGGCACCCGTCGGGTCGTCACCGGCGGCTCCGGCGAGCAGTACTGGTCCCCGGACCACTACGTGACCTTCCAGGAGATCGACCCGCGCTGCTGAGCGTCCCGTCGAGCGACCAGTTCATGGAAAGTACTTTCCAGTTCGGAAAGCCAATGGCACAGTGGAGGCATCGTCACTTTCCGAGGGGGAAGTCATGAGTGACTCCGTTCCCACGCCGCCGTCCGCCGCCGAGGCGCTGCGCCTGGCCGACCGGGCCGGCGCGGCCGCCCGGCAACCGGGCGAGCTGCCCCGCTGGTACGGGCCGACCTTCGCCTTCACCTTCACCGCTTACGGCCTGGGGATCGGTCAGGTCATCGAGACCGGGCAGATCGCCATGATCGGCGGGATCGCAGCCGGCTTCGCCGCGATGACCGGTGGCCTCGCGCGGGTCGCCATGCGCAGCGACGGCATCGTCCGCCGGGGCATGCCGGACGGCACCGGCGGCCCGGTCGCGTCGGCGGTCCTCGCGGTCTGCGCCGCGTCGGCGGCCGCGATGGTGCTCGCCTGGCAGGCCGGCGGCGGCCCGCGCTGGATCGGCGGGGCCGCCGGGCTCGCGGCGGGCCTGACCTTCTGGGCGGGCACCCACCGGCTCAACCGCCGGGTCCGGCGCCTGAAGGAGGCCGACTGATGCCCCCCGCCCTCTCCCCGCTGCTCCAGCACACCACCCGGCTCACCGTGCTCGCCTTCCTCGGCGCCTGCCACGAGGCCGAGTTCGGTGCCGTCCGGGACCACTGCGAGGTCTCCGACTCCGTCCTCAGCAAGGCCGCCACCGCCCTGGAGGAAGCCGGCTACCTGGTGGTGAAGAAGGGCTACGTCGGCAAGCGCCCGCGCACCTGGCTGGCCGCCACCCGCGAGGGCCGTGCCGCGCTCGCCGCCCACCTCGCCGAACTCCAGCGACTGGTCGCCGCCGCCGAGGCCGCCGGAGCCCAACACGCCTGAAATGTCGCCGAGTTCACCGGGCCCGCCGCCAGGTGATGCGGTGGTGCCGGCCGTGGGGGCCGGTGGTGAGCAGCGCGGTCAGCTCGTGCAGCACCGGCGCCGGGTCACGGCGGAGCTGGGTCGGGGTGGTGCGGACCACCGGGAGGCCGGCGGCGGTGAGGCGGTTGGCGCGGGCGAGGCCGCGTTCGTGGTCGGCCGGGCGCAGGTGGTAGGCGCGGGAGTCGATCTCCAGCGCCACGCAGGCGTGCGGCCAGTAGGCGTCCGGGACGGCGAGGAAGCGGCCGTCCAGGAAGAGCACCGGGTTCCAGAGCGGCTCGGGCAGGCCCGCGCCGGAAAGCACGTCGCGGGCCTCGCCCTCCACCACCGAACGGACCCCGGCGGTCAGGTCCTCCACCACCCGGGCCACCTGCGGCAGCGCCAATGCGCCCGTCCGGGCCAGCAACTGGTCCAGCAGCTCGCCGAGTTCACAGTGCCGCCGTTGCACGGCCTCGGCGCACAGCGCCCGGAACCGGCGCGGCCCGGTCTCCCGCGGCGCGAGGTCCGCCAGCGCCCGCGCGACCGTGGCGCTCCACAGCCCGTCGTCCCGCTCGAACCCGCCCGGCATCACCCCGGTCGCTCGGTGGACCCGGACGAACTCCCGGTCGGCCACCCGGCGTTGACCGGGAATCAGGACATCCACCTCGGCGAGGTCGGCCGGGTGCCCGGCACTCGGCAGCCCGGCGTCGGCCAGCACCGCGAGCCCGGTCAGCAGCACCTCCCCGGGCTGCGGTTCCCGCCCCTTCGGACCCGCGTACGCCAGCGCGGCCCGCAGTTTCTGATGAACCGTCAATCATCCGCTCTGCAGGCAGATCACCCGTGGCAGCACCTGCTGCCACGGCCCGCCCGGACGCAGCCGGTGGGCGATCGTGCCGGAGGGCACGCCGAGCCGGCGCAACTGCGCCCGGGTGGCGATGTGCTGCTGGTCGGCGCCGAGCAGGACGACGGGGTCGAGGGGGTTCGCGCGGGTCATGCCCCGGTGCTGCCCGCCCGGATCGGCGGTATGCGAAACATCCCCCGTCGGGGGCGTCGGCGTAACGGTGTTGACGAAACGGCGGTTCAGCGGATCAGCTTGGGCCCACATGATGACCGAATCCCACGGCCCCGCGCTCGACGCGCTCAACGGGCTCTCCGTCGGCGACGCCCTCGGCGCGCAGTTCTTCGTCCCGGAAACCGCCCGGGCCCACCACGCCTCCCGTACCGAACCGCCCGGCCCCTGGCCGTGGACCGACGACACCGAGATGGCCTGCTCGGTGTACGCCGCCCACCGCGAACGCGGCACGATCGACACCTTCGACCTCACCCACGCCTTCGCCCGCCGCCACGACTTCGACCGTGGCTACGGCCCGGCGGCCAACCGGCTGCTCCGGCTGATCCGCGAGGGCGGCGACGCCCAGGCGCTGGCCGCCGAACTCTTCGACGGCCAGGGCTCGTACGGCAACGGCGCCGCGATGCGGGTCGCTCCGCTGGGGGCGGCGTACTTCGCCGACCCGACGAAGGCGATCCGGCCCGCAGCCGAGACCGCGCTGATCACGCACACCCATCCGCAGGCCGTCGACGGCGCGATCGCCGTCGCGGTGGCCGCAGCCTTCGCGGCCCAGGTGGGGAGGGGCGTCAGGATGGCCCCGAGCAGCTTCCTGGAGAAGGTCCTTCGTCGCACCCCGCTCGGCGCGGTCCGAGACGGCCTGGCCGAGGCGGTCGAGCTGCTCGCCGAACCGGACCCGCTGGTCGCCGCCAAGGTGCTCGGCAACGGCAGCCGGACCTCAGCCGCCGACACCGTCCCGTACGCCCTTTGGTGCGCCGCGCGACGGCTGACCGACTACCGGGCGGCGATCTGGGAGGCGATCGCGCCCGGCGGCGACATGGACACCGTGGCCGCGATCACCGGAGGGGTGGTCGCCGCCTGCACCGGCACCGTCGGCATCCCCGCAGCCTGGATGGCCGCTCGCGAACCGCTGCCCACCTGGGCCTTCCCCGAGCCGGGAAGCGTCCCGGGTGGCCAGGGCCGCGAGAGCATGCTGGTCCCGCGGCCGCACCCCGTGCCGACGGTCGTGTGGACGGACGAGCAGTGGCAGCGCATCCGGACCGTATCCGAGCAGGGCCACTGCACCGTCCACACCCGTGAGGGCACCGTTCGGATCTGCCACCCGGAGGGCTACGCCCTCTGGGAGGTGACGGTCGCCAGGGTCCGGGGCGGCTGGAGCCCGGTCTCCGCAGTCGCCGAGGCGAGCCGTCACCGGTGGAGCGCGAATCAGGGGGAAGGCGTCCTCACCCGACTCCTGCACGGCGCTGCCACCGGTGAACGGTCCCCCCTCAGGCCGTGATCATCAGCTGCCCGGCGCCGCTGCCGCCTTGTCTAAGGCACTCCTGGTTGATCGCCGGATCCGGGGCGCTCGGCGAGGTGGCGGCGGCGATCCGCAGCTCGATGATGTCCCGGACGGCGGGCCACTCGGAGTCCAGGATCGAGTAGAACGCGGTCGAGCGCACCACCCCGTCCAGCCCGCGCGAGTGCGCCCGGCGGACGCCCTCGGAGGTGGCTCCGAGCCGCTCGATCGCGGCCCGCGAGCGCAGGTTGCGGGCGTCCGCGCGCAGCGAGATCCGCTGCACGCCCCAGGTCTCGAAGGCGTGCCGCAGCATCAGCAGCTTGGCCTCGGTGTTGATGCCGGTGCCCTGGGCTCGCGGCGAGAGCCAGGTGTTGCCGATCTCGGCGGCGTCCGGGACGGCCGTCTCCGGATCGCCGAACGGCACGCCGGGCACCGGCGGCCACACCATCGGGCCCTGCCAGTAGTCGAGTTCCAGGAACCGGGTGGAGCCGACCACCCGGCCGTCGGCGACGTTCACCGTCGCGAACGGCAGCGACCGGCCCGCTGCCTGGTCGGCGAGCGCCCGCGCGATGTAGTCGCGGGCGGCTTCCAGGCCGTGCGGGACGGGGGTGAAGGCGTAGGTCGTACGGTCCTCGGCGCCGGCCGTGGCGATGGCCTCGGCATGGTGCGCGGCGAGGGGCTCCAGCCGCACGGTGCGGCCGGTGAGGATGACAGGTACGGGCACGGAACCTTCGGTCCTTCATCGGTCGTAGGGTGCCTCCCGCGCCGGGGTGCGGCACGGGGTGCGGTGGACTGACTTCGCCCCGCTCCGGTTTCCGCCCTCCGGGTACCCGTGTACGCCGGAGGATTCCGGTCGGGCGGGGCGGGGGGCGGCGGCCCGGAACGGGCGGCGCGGGGTGCCGGAACGGACACGGGTCCTCGGACCGGTCCGGCGGGAAGTGCGAGGGGACAGTGTGCGTCCGCGAATGGCCGAGAAGGAAACGAGTGCGCGAAGGGAAGCAGGCGGCCAGGTGAAGGCAAGATGCGTCGTGGGTGGCTGCCGGAGCACCGATCCGGGTCGTGATCGACGGCGTTACGGACGACGTGACGACGACGCGACGATGCGAGGCAGCGAGAGGACGATACCCGCCAGAAGGCGGTGCGTCACTTCGCGGCACGCGAATGGCGGCGCGGGCCGCCGCGGCGCGCCCCGGATCGGCCTGCTGAACACCCGTGACCAGGGGCTTTTCCTTCGGGTGCGATCATGGTCCGGAGTGGTCGGCAACGGCCCTTGAGCGAGCCGCTCGCCGGGTCGTCGGCCGGGTTCTCGGCCGGGTCGTCCGACGGACCGTTCGCCGCAGCGGGAATTCCGGCGCCGCCCGGCACGCTGGAGGGGATGAGAGCCGGTCGGATCGGGACGAGCAGAGAACGGGGATGGGTGCGCGGTGCGTGACTTCCAGGCGCTGTACGAGCTGGATCAGCAGGGCGTGGCTGCGGTGGCCGCGGCCACCGCGGAGCTGCGCGACACCGGAGCCGGCCTGGTGCTGCTCCACCACTTCGAGGGCTTCATGGACGCCGGGGAGGCCGGCGGCCAGGTGGTGGCCCACCTGCTGGAGACGGGCTCGCCCCAGGTGGTGGCCCGCTTCGACCACGACCGCCTGGTCGACTACCGGGCCCGCCGCCCCGCGATGGTCTTCGACCGCGACCAGTGGGCGTCCTACGACCCGCCGGAGATCCTGCTCCAGCTGGTCCGCGACGCCGCCGGCGCGCCGTTCCTGCTGCTCAGCGGCCCCGAGCCGGACGTCGAGTGGGAGCGCTTCACGCGCGCCGTCCGCGAGCTGGTGGAACGCTTCGAGGTCCGCCTGGTCCTGGACTTCCACGGCATCCCGATGGGCGTGCCGCACACCCGCCCGGTCGGCCTGACCCCGCACGGCAACCGGCTCGACCTCGCGGCGGGCTACCCGCAGTGGTTCGAGCAGGCGCAGGTCCCGGGCAGCGCCCAGGCCCTGCTGGAGTACCGCCTCGCCGAGGCCGGGCACGACGTGCTGGGATTCGCGGTGCACGTCCCGCACTACGTGGCCCGCTCGGCCTACCCGGCCGCCGCCGTGCTGATCCTGGAGGCGGTGCAGTCCGCCACCGGCCTGGTGCTGCCCGGCAAGCTGCTGCGCGAGCGGGTCGGCGAGGTCTACGCCGACATCGAGGAGCAGCTGTCCCAGGGGGACGGCGAGTTGCGCTCGGCGATCCGCGGCATGGAGGGCCAGTACGACGCGGTCGCGGGCGCGGAGGGCCGGGAGAGCCTGCTCGCCGAGCCGGTCGACCTGCCCTCGGCGGACGAGCTGGGTCGGCGCTTCGAGGAGTTCCTCGCCGAGCACGAGCGCGGCGCGGAGTAGGCGGCGCGGGGCAACCGGCGCGGCGTAGGCGGCGCGGCGTAGGCGGCGCGGCGCGGTTCGGGCCTGCCGGGAGTCATCCGGCGGGCCCGTACGTTGGACCCAGGGGTGCCCGGGGGACGGGCCGCCGTACGGAGCCGCCCGCCACTCGTACCCCCGGAGGGACGCCATGCCGAGGACCACACGCCCGACCGTCGCCGTGACGGCCGGGGTGGCCGCCCTGCTGCTGGCCGGGTGCGGCGGCGGGGCCGGTTCGGACGCTTCGACGCCGGGCTTCGCGGGCGCGCTGCCCGGCAGGCCGGCCGCCGAGGCGACCCCGACACCCACGCCGACCCCCACGCCGACCCCCACCCCGACACCCACGCCGACCCCCACCGGCCCGTACGTGGCGCTCGGCGACTCGTACACGGCGGGGATGAAGATCGCCCCACAGGTCGGCGAGCCCAGCGGGTGCTCCCGCTCCGGGGCCAACTACCCCGCCCTGGTGGCGAAGGCGCTCGACCTGCCGCCCGCGCAGTTCCGGGACGTCAGCTGCAGCGGCGCCCGCACCGGGGACCTGCGGGCCCCGCAGTCGACCGACGGCGGGCCCAACCCGGCCCAGTTGGACGCGCTGACCCCGGCCACCCGGCTGGTCACCGTCGGGATCGGCGGCAACGACGCGGGCTTCATGCAGGTCGTCACCGAGTGCGCCAAGGACAACCTGGTGGGCGCGGTGAAGGGCCTGGTCAGCGACGACCGGGCGGACGCGCCCTGCCGCGAGCACTACTCCACCGGCGGCGGCGACCAGCTGCAGGCCCGGGTGGACGCGACCGGCGAGCAGGTCTCCCAGATCCTGCAGGAGATCCGGCGGCGCTCCCCGCAGGCCCGGGTCTACGTGGTCGGTTACCCGGCGCTGTTCCCGGCCGACCCGACGAACTGCGCGCCGGTGCTCGGCAGGACGGTCGCGCCGGCGGACCTGGGCTTCCTGGCGGAGAAGGAGCAGCAGCTCAACGGGATGCTCAGGAAGCGCGCGGAGGCCGCCGGGGCGGTCTTCGTGGACATCGCGGGCCCCTCGGCCGGGCACGACATGTGCGCGGGGGAGGACGCCCGCTGGATCGAGCCGCCCTTCCCGGCCCGGGGACTGGCGCCGGTGCACCCCAACGCCAAGGGGCAGGAGGCGGCGGCCGCCGCGGTGCTGAAGGCCGTCCGGGGCTGAGCGCGCCCGGGGGAACGGTGCGCGGACCGGGCCGTCCGGGTGCGAGCGGTCAGCGGGGAGGGACACCGGCGCGCCGCCCACCATTCACGCCCTGGCCCGCGCCCCTTCGTGCGCGGCACACCCCGCGTGTCGGAGGCGCGGCGTACCGTGACATGCATATGGATGACACCACGCACCGCCTCGCCGCCCCGCTCCCGTACGACCACGCCGCCGAGGCCCGCTGGGTCCCCGAACCGGACAAACGCCCCGGCCGTACGGCGTTCCAGCGCGACCGCGCCCGGGTGCTGCACTCGGCGGCGCTGCGCCGGCTGGCTGGCACCACCCAGGTGGTCGCCCCGATGCGCAGTGACTTCCCGCGCACCCGGCTCACCCACTCGCTCGAATGCGCCCAGGTCGGCCGGGAGTTGGGCGCGGCCCTGGGCTGCGACCCGGACCTGGTGGAGACCGGCTGCCTGGCCCACGACATCGGCCACCCGCCCTTCGGCCACACCGGTGAGGAGGCCCTCGACCAGGCCGCCGAGGCCTGCGGCGGATTCGAGGGCAACGCCCAGTCGCTGCGCATCCTCACCCGGCTCGAACCCAAGCGCTTCGCGCCCCAGGAGGAGCAGCCCGCCGCCCGGCTCGCCCCCTGGCCCGGCCGCAGCGTCGGCCTCAACCTGACCCGGGCCGCCCTGGACGCCGCCACCAAGTACCCGTGGACCAAGGGCGCCCACCCCACCGACCCGGCCTCGCCCAAGTACGGCGTCTACGCGGACGACCTGCCGGTCTTCCGCTGGCTGCGGGCCGGCTCCCCGGCCGGGCGCAAGTGCTTCGAGGCCACCGTGATGGACTGGTCCGACGACGTGGCCTACTCCACCCACGACGTCGAGGACGGCCTCCAGGCCGGCCACATCGACCCGGCCGCGCTGCGCGCCCCGAGCGAGCGCGCCGAGCTGTTCAAGGTCGCCGAGCGCTACGCCCCGGACGCCGAGCCGGAGGAACTGGCCGCCGCCCTGGACCGGCTGCTCGCCCAGGACTGGTGGCCCCGCAGCTACGACGGCACCGCGCGCGCCCGGGCCGGGCTCAAGGACCTCACCAGCCAGCTGATCGGCCGTTTCTGCCTGGCCGCCGAGCAGGCCACCCGCGCCCGCTACGGCCCGGGCCGCCTCACCCGCTACACCGCCGAGCTGGTGGTGCCCAGGGGCGTCCGGCTGGAGTGCGCGGTGCTCAAGGCGGTCGCCGTCCGCTTCGTCATGCAGCGCGACGAGCAGGCCCAGCTGCGCGCCCGCCAGCGGATCGTGATCGCCGAGCTGGCGTACGTGCTCACCCAGCGGGCCCCCGAGGGGCTGGACCCGGTCTTCGCCGCGATGTACCGCGAGGCCGAGGACGACCGCGCCGCGCTGCGCACGGTGGTCGACCAGATCGCCACCCTGACGGACGCCTCGGCCCTCGCCCTGCACGCCAGACTCGTCGGCGCCGCCTGGGCGTGAGCGCGGAACGGGCACCGGCCCGTACCACGGCTCGAAACCCCGGCCACCCCAGTAGACTTCCGGGGTGGCCGGGCGGATCAGGGACGAAGACGTACAGGCGGTGCGCAGCGCACTGCCGATCGACGCGGTGGTCGGCGACTACGTACAGCTGACCAACGGTGGCGGCGGCGAGTACAAGGGCGTCTGCCCCTTCCATGACGAGAAGTCCGCCTCCTTCTACGTGAACCCCGCCAAGGGCGTCTTCCACTGCTTCGGCTGCCAGGAGAACGGCGACACCATCGCCTTCCTGATGAAGATCGAGCACTTCACCTTCGCCGAGGCCGTCGAGCGGATGGCCGCCCAGGCCGGCATCACCCTGCGCTACGAGGAGGGCGGCTACAGCCCCCGCCACCAGCAGGGCGAGCGGACCCGGCTGGTCGAGGCGCACAAGGTGGCCGCCGCCTACTACCAGGAGCAGCTGACCTCGCCGGAGGCGGAGATCGGCCGCCGCTTCCTGGCCGAGCGCGGTTTCGACGAGGAGGCCGCGAAGGCCTTCGGCGTCGGCTACGCCCCCGTGGGATGGGAGCACCTGGTCCGTTTCCTGCGTGGCAAGGGCTTCACCGACAAGGAGATCCTGCTCGGCGGCCTGGCCTCGCAGGGCCAGCGCGGCGGCCTGATCGACCGCTTCCGGGGCCGGCTGGTCTGGCCGATCCGGGACATCGCGGGCGAGGTGGTCGGTTTCGGCGCCCGCCGGCTGCGCGAGGACGACAACGGCCCGAAGTACCTGAACACCCCCGAGACGCCGATCTACAAGAAGTCCCACGTGCTGTACGGCATCGACCTGGCGAAGAAGGAGATCGCCAAGTCGGGCCGCGCGGTGGTGGTCGAGGGCTACACCGACGTGATGGCCTGCCACCTGGCCGGGGTGACCTCGGCGGTGGCCACCTGCGGTACCGCCTTCGCCGAGGACCACATCAAGATCATCCGCCGGCTGCTGATGGACACCTCGCAGTACCGGGGTGAGACGGTCTTCACCTTCGACGGCGACGCGGCCGGCCAGAAGGCCGCCCTGCGGGCCTTCGAGGACGACCAGAAGTTCGCCGCCAAGACCTCCATCGCGGTCAGCCCGGGCGGCATGGACCCCTGTGAGCTGCGCCTGGCCCAGGGCGACGAGGCGGTCAAGCAGCTGATCGACAACCCGGTCCCGCTGTTCGAGTTCGCGCTGAACTCGGTGGTGGCCCGGCACCGGGTGGACACCCCGGAGGGGCGTTCGGCGGCGCTGGAGGAGGCGGCCCCGATCGTCGCCAAGATCAAGGACCGCTCGATCCAGCACGAGTACGCCGTCCGCCTGGCCGGCATGCTCGGCATCCTGGACGAGCCCTTCGTGGTCCGCCGGGTCTCCCAGCTGGCCCGCTGGGACCGCGAGCGCCAGCAGAACCCGCGCGGCGCGGGCGCCCGCCGCCCCGAGCCGGTCCAGCCGCAGCGTCCCGCGCAGCCCGCCTTCCGGCTCAACCCGCGCGACCCGGCCCAGTTCGTCGAGCGCGAGCTGCTCAAGCTGGCGCTCCAGCACCCGGACCTGGTCAGCCCGGCCTTCGACCACTACGGCGACGACGAGTTCCCGACCCCGCCGTACACCGCCGTCCGGCAGGCCATCGCCAAGGCCGGCGGCGCCGCGTACGGGGCGACCCTGCCCGACTTCACCGGTGCGGTGCGCGAGGCCTCCCCGGACGACCGGGTGCGCTCGCTGGTGACCGAGCTGACCGTCGAGCCGGTGCGTTCGCGCCGCAAGGCGGACGCGGTCTACGCAGGCGAGTTCCTGGTCAAGCTGCGTCTGCTCGCGGTGGACCGGCGGGTCAACGAGGTCCGCGCCTACCTCCAGCGGCTCGGCCACCGGGCCGACGCCGACCAGCTGCACGCGGTGCAGACCGAGCTGTGGCAGCTCCAGCAGTACGGGCAGCAGCTCCGCAGCCGGGGCGCGGCGGCGCTGTAGGCGCCGCTGTTCCACCAGCCCGTCGCGCAGAAAGTCGGCGCACGAGTCTCGGCCACGGAGCGTGGCGTACCGCACACTGGAGGGCGTCCCACCTCCGTACAGCGCGGGTCCGCCAGAGTCGCGCCCGCCCCGAGGGGATGCCCGTGGACCAAGGCCTTGCCGCAGCGACCACCGCCAGTAGACGAACCGAACCAGCGGAACCCGCCGAACCGGCCGGGGAGCAGGAGACGGACCACAGCCGGGCCGGGGCGGCGCCCCCGGACGGCGCCCGGGTCCCCGCCCAGGGCCTGTCGGAGGGGCACCCCGACAGCCCGGACGCCGACATCGAGTCCGCCGACGAATCCGCCGACGAATCCGCCGACGAGGACGAGCCCCCGGAACCCCCTGAGCCCCCCGAACCCGCCGAGGGCGGCGGCCCGGCTGCCGACCTGCTGCGCCAGTACCTGCGCGAAATCGGCCGGATCCGGCTCCTCACCGGGCCTGAGGAAGTCGAACTGGCCCGCCGGATCGAGGCCGGGCTGTTCGCCGAGGAGCAGCTGAACGGCGACCCGCCGCCGCCCGACCCGCTGGCCGCCGAGCTGGACACCCTGGTGGTCCTCGGCCGGATCGCCAAGCGCCGTCTGATCGAGGCGAACCTGCGCCTGGTGGTGTCCGTCGCCAAACGCTACGTTGGCCGCGGGCTGACCCTGCTGGACCTGATCCAGGAGGGCAACCTCGGCCTGATCCGGGCGGTGGAGAAGTTCGACTACGCCCGCGGCTTCAAGTTCTCCACCTACGCGACCTGGTGGATCCGACAGGCGATGAGCCGGGCGCTGGCCGACCAGGCCCGGACGATCCGGGTGCCGGTGCACGTGGTCGAGCTGATCAACCGGGTCGTCCGGGTCCAGCGCGCGCTGTTGCAGGAACGCGGCCTGGAACCGACCGCGGCCGACATCGGCACGGCCCTGGAGCTCACCGAGGAACGGGTGCGCGAGCTGCTCCGGCTGGCCCAGGAGCCGATCTCGCTGCACACGCCGGTCGGCGAGGAGGGCGACGTCGCGCTCGGCGACCTGATCGAGGACGCCGACGCCGCCTCGCCCGCCGAGTCCGCGACCTTCCTGCTGCTGCGCCAGCACCTGGACGCGGTGCTGGCCACCCTCGGCGAGCGGGAGCGCCAGGTCGTCCAGCTCCGCTACGGGCTGGACGACGGCCGCCCGCGCACGCTGGAGGAGATCGGCGCGGTGTTCGGCGTGACGCGGGAGCGGATCCGCCAGATCGAGTCCAAGACGCTGGTCAAGCTCCGCGACCACGCCTACACCGAGCAGCTGCGCGGCTACCTCGACTAGGCCGGTCCCTAGGGCGTGGACGGAGACGGGGACGGGGAGGTGGACGGGGAGACGGACGGAGACCCGGACGGGCTCGGCGCGGCCTGGGCCGGGCTCGCCGAGTCACCGGGCGTCGCCGGGGCCTCGGCGCCCGGGGGCGGTGAGGCGGGGCCGATCGGGATCGGGGTGGCGGCCACCACCGAGGCCAGGTTGACGACGGTCGTGGTGCAGTTGTGCCCGGCCGGCTGGAAGCCGCAGACCTGGAAGCCGACCCCCGGGTCCGCGGCGTTCAGCATCAGCGAGTAGTTGTCGTAGCCCCAGTGGATCAGGGCCGTCTCACTCTCCCCGGTGCTGTCGGTGATCACCGCGTAGTCCTTGGGCTCGCCCTCGGTGATCGCGGCCCAGGCGGCCTGACAGGTCTGGCTGTAGCGGAGGTAGACGACCACCTTGCTGATGACCTGGGTCTGCAGCGTTCGGGCGTCCTTGCCGCAGCCGGTGGTCTTGGGGTCCTTGTGCGCGCAGCCGACGGCCTGGCAGACGGGGGCGGACGGGACGGGCATCGCGCTGGGGACGGCGGGCGGGGTCGGGGCGTCGGCCGCGGAGGCCTGGTCGTGGTGCCGGGTGATCCGCAGGCCGACCAGCACCAGCAGCAGCGCCAGCACCGCCGCGCCCGAGAGCAGCACCGCCGGGCGTCGCCACCAGGCGACGGCGGGGCGGTCGGCCTCCTCGGCGGCGGGTCCGTCGGTCAGCAGTTCCTCGGCCGCCGACTCCTCGCCCGTAGCGGCGGTGGCAGCGGTGACGGCCGGAACAGCCACAGGGGCCTCGCCCGGCTCCTCGACGGAAGGCGCGTCAGCGGCCGGCTCCTCGGCGGCCGGCTCGTCGGCGGTCGACTCCTCGGCGGCGGGCTCCACCGCCAGCCGCCACAGCCGCCGCAGCTCCGCCGCGTCGCACTCCACCGCCCCGGCCAGCGCCTCCAACGCCTGCTCGGTCACCACCCGCTTGCCGTTCAGCCAGCGCTCCCAGGAGGCCCGGCTGTAGTGGGTCCGGGTGGCCAGTTCGGCCAGTGAGAGCCCGGCGGTGTCCTTGATGGCCCGGAGTTCCTCCGCCAGTCGCCGGGCGGGTCGGGAGAGTTCCTCGGGCAGTTCTTTCCAGGCGGAAGCCAATGCGGCCCTCCAAGGTCGCGAGACGGGTCACGGGGGACAGGGCAGGAAGTGCAGGCCCGGCCCGGGCCGTTCGGTGTCCACCCTTCTCCAACCTCAGCGGCCTGGCGTCTCAAACTCCAGGTCATGGCGTTGAGACGGACGGAAGTGTCTCACAACCCCCCGGAACGCTCGAACAATCACGTGTTCGTGGTGCACAGTTCTCTGGCCGGTGCGTTTCGCCGCTCCGGCCGCTTCGTTCGGGCCTCGGCCGGTCGGCCGCGGTGGCCCGACACCGAGTCCCGGATACCCCCACCGTTCGGGGCAGCCTCGCGGGGGGAGGCTGCCCCGAACGCCGGGACCCCCGGGGGGGGGGGGGGTGGCCCCCCCCCCCCCCCCCCCCCCCCGGGGGGGGGGCCCCCCGGCGGGGGGGGGGGCCCCGCCGGGCGCCCCCCCCCGGGCCCGGGGGGGGGGGCGGGGGGGGCCCCCC
>NZ_JBICZB010000048.1:0-62102 GCF_043201815.1 Kitasatospora sp. NPDC048296 | reverse complement strand
CATCGCCCTCGTCATGCTCTGCCTCGGCGGCAACAGTCCCGCCCTACCCCGCCGCCAACTCACCTGATCACACCCACAGGTCCAGCAGAAGAGCCAGATATGGGCCCCCTCGGCGGACGTCCTGCGAACCCTGCTGACCGGCTTGATCGGCGAGGTGCCCACGGCCGCTCACCGCCGCGCCCTGGAGGTGGCGGCACAGGCCTACTCGACCTCCGAGGAACTCCTGGCCGCGGTGCTGCCCGAGGAGGACGCCCATCTTCTCTTCTCCTGGCTGAGGGACCTGCCCTTCATGGAGTCCACGCGTCAGGGGCTCCACCCCCACGACGCGGCACGCGAGACGCTGGCCGCCGACCTGCGCTGGCGAGCACCCAACGCCTTCGTGACGATGCGCCGGCGCCTGGCGGACGAATACCTGCGCATCCTGCGTGAGGCACCCGAGGAACGGGTGTGGACCGTCACCGACGAGCTCTTCTACCTCTTCCGGGAAGGGAAGACCCTGGCGCGACTGCGCACCTGGTCCCGCGAGGACGAGGTGCACGACCGCCCCCTGCACCCGGAGGACATCGACGTCGTGCTGCGCATGGCGGAGGAGACCGAGGGAACCGCCTCCGCGGAACTGGTCCGCTACTGGGCGCGGCGCCAGCCGGAGGCCTTCAGTGTCTACCGCCTCGTGAGCACGGGCCACATCGTGGCGTTCACGGCCCGGCTCGCCCTGCCGGCCCCTCCCGACCCCGAGGACCTGGCCACCGATCCCGTCGTCGCCGCGGCGTGGGCGTACACCGACGCCACCGTGCCGGTGCGCCCCGGCGAGCACATCGGGATAAGCCGCTTCTCGGTCTACCCGGAGCGCTACCAGGTCCCCTCGCGCGTCATCGACCTGAGCAGTTCCCGGGCCCAGGCGGAGTCCGCCCGTGCCCGCGGCCGCGCCTACGGCTTCGCCGTCTGGCGGGACGCCGAGACATGGGCCGAGCGCGTCAAGGGGACCCTCGGCGATACCGGTGCGCGACCGCGAGTCGGCGAGTACACCTTCGGGCTGTTCGGCGTCGACTGGCGCCAGGTATCCCGTGGACACCTGGCTCCAGCGCTTCATATCGGACACCGACATACCTGTCCGGTCGGGACCGTCGCCCGTCTCGCGCTCCGCGTTCGACCAGGCCGTGCGCGAAGCGCTGACGCACTGGCGCGACGCGGGCGCCTTCGCCGCCTGCGCCCTGATGCGCGCCCGTCTCGCGGCCGACTTCAGCGATCCCGTCGAGGAATTGCGCGCTCTGCTGCGCCAGGCCGTCGACGACCTCGCCCACGACCCGCGCGGAGTACGGGCCCGCGAGGCCCTGACAGCGGGCTACTTCTCCGGTGCGCCCACACAGGAAGCCGCCGCCCGCCGTATCGGTCTTCCGTTCGGCACCTACCGGCGCCACCTGCGCCAGGGCCTGGACCTGCTGTGCGAGGCCCTGTGGCAGCGGGAACTGCCCGGCCCCGTCGAGACTCCGTAGCCGGCGGACACCGCCGCCTCGTCCGGGTACCGGGCATCGACCCGTCCGGCTCGGTGCGTCGGCCTACCCGCCTGCCGCCTCTGCCCCCTTCTTCCTCCGGTTGACGCCCTGAACCCGCTCCTGCTCTGCCCGGCAGGACCGGGTGGACAGGTCCGGACAGGAGTGGACAGTCACCGCCCCTGCCGGGCCTGGATAGTGGACACCGCCCCGCCCGAGGCTGTGCGTCATGAACCTCCACCGCACACCGTCGGGGCAGGGACCGCCCGCCTCCCGGCCGGCAGCCGTGCTCACGGTGCTCGCCTCAGCCCAGTTCACCGTCATGCTCGCCACCTCGATCGTGAACGTCGCGCTGCCGCAGATCCGCGCCGGAGTCGGCCTGTCGGACGGCGGTACCACCTGGGTGGTCAACGCCTACGGCCTGGCGTTCGGAGCGCTGCTCCTGGCGGGCGGACGGGCGGCCGACCTGCTCGGTCACCGCCGGGTGCTGATCGCCGGCCTGGCGCTGTTCGTGGCCGCCTCGGTGGCAGCGGGACTGGCCGCCTCCCCCGGCGTGCTGATCGCGGCCCGGGTGGCTCAGGGTCTGGGCGCCGCCGCCATCGCCCCGGCCGCACTCGCCCTGGCCATGGACCAGTTCCCGCCCGGCCCCGGGCATGGCAGAGCGCTGGGGGTGTGGGGCACGGTCTCCGGCGCGGGAGGAGCGGGCGGTGTCCTGCTGGGTGGTGGGCTCACCCAGGCGTGGGGCTGGCCGTGGATCTTCCACTCCGTCGCGCTCGGGGCGGCGCTGGTCCTGGTCGCCGTGGCGGCCCTCGTCCCACGGACGGTCAGCCGCGGGGCCGGGCGGTTCGATCTGCTGGGCACCGCCACCGTCACCCTCGCCCTGACCTGCCTGGTCTGGGGGTTGACCACCGCACGCGGCGCCGGCTGGACGGACGGCCGGGTACTGGGCGCCCTCGGCGCCGCCGCCGCGCTGCTCGTGGCCTTCGCCGTGATCGAGCTCCGTCGGCCGAACGCGCTGATACCACCTCGGTTGTTCACCACCGGCCGGATCGCTGCGGGGAACCTGCTGATGGCCTTGCTGGGGTCCGTGTGGATCGCCCTGTTCTTCTTCCTGCCGCTCTACCAGCAACAGGTCCTCGGATCCAGCCCCCTGGCCACCGGAGCGGGCCAACTCCCGCTCGCCACCGCCAACATGCTCGGCTCCGCCCTCGCCCCGCTTGTCTCCCGGCGGATCGGCGCCACCGCGACCGTGACCGCGGCCCTGCTCACCGAGGCCGCGGGCCTGCTGTGGCTGTCACGGATCAGCGCTGACGGGAGCTACCTCGCCGACGTCCTGGGCCCGAGTGTCCTGGTCGGCCTCGGCCTGAGCATCGCCTTCGTCCAGCTCACCGCATTCGCCGTGGACGGCCTCCCGCCCCAGGACGCGGGCCTGGCCGGCGGACTGGTGAACACCACCCGCCAGGTCGGCGGTGCGATCGGCCTCGCCGCCCTGGCCACCCTTGCCGGCTCCGTCACCGCCCACGCTTCCACACACGAACCGCACCTGGCGGCCCTCACCGCCGGCTACCGGGCCGCCTTCACGGTCTCGGCCGCCGTCCTGGCCTGGGCGGCCCTCCTCGCCGCGCTCCTCACCCGCCGCGCCGGCCGGCGGACCGCAACCGGCTCCACCCGCCCGGCCCCCGATCCGCCGGCCCCGCGGATCTCCCGACTCACCCGAACCGGCTGAACCGGTGGCTCAGCCACATCACCGGCACGTGCCATCAAGAGAGGAAGCACACTCCGTGATCACCATCGACGAGACCGCCCCCGTCACCGTCCGCCTGAGCACCGTGATCGACGCCCCGCTCGCGACGGTGTGGGAACTGCACACCGACATCGCGGCCTGGCCCACCTGGAACACCGGCGTCGACCAGGCCGAGCCCAACGGCCCACTGGCACCCGGAAGTTCCTTCAGCTGGCGGACCCACGGCCTGGACATCACCTCCACCATCCGCGAACTGGTCCCCGGCGAGCGGATCGTCTGGGGCGGCCCCGCGAACGGCATCGAAGGCATCCACGTCTGGACGTTCGAGCAGAACGGCGACCACGTCACCGTCCGCACCGAGGAGTCCTGGAGCGGCGCCCCGGTCGAGGCCGCGGCCGACCAGCTCCGCAAGGCCCTCCGCGACTCGCTGGAGAACTGGCTCTCCTGCCTCAAGGCCCGCGCCGAGCGGACCGCCTGACCACGCCTGACCACGCCTGACCACGCGAAACGGCCCGACAAAGCAACACACCTACCGAAAGAGGCCCCTTCCATGACCACTGACAAGCCCTACCTGACCGGCCACTACACCCCCGTCGCCGACGAGATCAGCGCCACCGAACTCACCGTCGAGGGCACCCTGCCCCCGGAGCTGACGGGCCGGCTGCTCCGCAACGGCCACAACCCCAAGCCCGGCGTCACCCCCACCCACTGGTTCAAGGGCAGCGGCATGGTCCACGGCATCCGCCTGCGCGAGGGCCGGGCGGAGTGGTACCGCAACCGCTGGGTGCACACCCCCGCCCTGGGCGGCGCCCCCTACATGACCGAGCACGGCCCCGACCTGACCGCCAGCACCGCCGGCACCCACGTCATCGAGCACGCGGGCCGGCTGCTAGCGCTGTGCGAGGCGAACCTGCCCTTCGAGCTCACCCGGGAGCTGGAGACGGTCGGCGCCTTCGACTTCGACGGCAAGCTGCGCGGCGCGATGACCGCGCACCCCAAGGAGGACCCGGTGACGGGCGAACTCCACTTCTTCGGCTCCTCGCCCTTCCCGCCCTTCCTGATGTACTACGTCGCCGACGCCAAGGGCGAGATCGTCCACAGCGCCGAGATCCCGGGCGCGACCGCCTCGCTCAAGCACGACTTCGCCGTCACCCGCCACCACGTGGTCTTCGTCGAGGGCAACGTCACCTTCGACCCGGACGACCGCTCCGGCATCCCGTACGGCTGGAGCGACCAGCACCCCGCCCGCATCGGTGTCATGCCGCGCGGAACCGACGGCACGCAGGCGGTGCGCTGGTTCTCCATCGAGCCGGGCAACATGCTGCACGTCGCCAACGCATTCGAGGACGGCCAGGGCCGCATCGTCCTGGAGGGCCCCACCGTGGACCGCGAGGGCTTCCGGCTCTCCTGGAACTGGTGGATCGGCGCGCCCGGGCGCGGTACCGAGCCCGTCACCCGCTCCTACACCCGCCGCTGGGTGATCGACACGGCGGCCGGCAGCGTGGACGAGCAGATCATCGACGACCTCGCGGTGGAGTTCCCGACCCTCAACGAGGAGTACCTGGGCACCGAGAACCGCTACCAGTACGCCGTCTCCTTCCCCGACGAGCGGGGCTACGGCGGCTACGGCGTGGTCAAGTACGACCGCACCACCGGCGCCCGCCGCATCCGCCAGGTCGGCGACGCCCGCATGCCCGGCGAAGCCGTCTTCGTCCCCGCCGCCGGAGCCACCCGCGAGGACGACGGCTACCTCCTCACCGTGGTCTCCGACCTCAAGCAGGACGCCTCGCACCTGCTGGTCCTCGACGCCTCCGGCCTCGACCAGGTCGCCACCGTCCACCTGCCCCACCGGGTGAGCGCCGGACTACACGGCTCCTGGATTCCCGACACCGCCCTCGACGGGAACCAGGACTGACCACCGCCACACACCTCGGGGGACCGTCGCGGCCCGTCCCCCGAGGTGCCGGGCACCCCGAAATTCCCTTATCCCAAGGAGTACTGATGAAGCCCCTGCTGTTCCCGAACGACGCCCAGTTCTGGTACGAGACCCTGCGGTCGTTCGGCCACATCGCCTACGGCGGCGCCGACTTCGGCGAGGTCGTCTCGACGAGCGCGCGCATCGTGGAGGGCGACTACGACAGCTGGCACGACGAGTGGCTGGCCACCGCCGACCGGGTGGCCGGCGAGGCCCGGCGGGCCCTGGAGGCGGGCCACCCGGTCAGCGCCCGGGACGGCTTCCTGCGGGCGTCGAACTACTACCGGTCGGCGGAGTTCTTCCTCCACGGCAACCCGTGCGACCCCCGCCACGACCACGCCTACGACCGCAGCGTGGAGTGCTTCCACGCTGCGGCGGCACTCTTCACCCCGCGGATCGAGCCGGTCCGCATCCCCTACGAGGGCGGCACCCTGCCCGGCTACCTCTACCGGGCCGACACCTCCGGAACGCCCCGGCCCACCGTGATCATGCACAACGGCTTCGACGGCACGGCGGAGGAGATGCACTACTTCGGAGCCATGGCGGGCGTCGAGCGCGGTTACACCGTCCTCGTCTTCGACGGACCGGGGCAGCCCGGGCCGCTCCACCGCGACGGACTGGTCTTCCGTCCCGACTGGGAGAACGTCGTGGGCCCCGTCCTCGACTTCGCGCTGACCCTGCCGGAGGTCGACGGCGACCGCGTCGCGCTGCTCGGCAACAGCATGGGCGGACTGCTCGCCCCGAGGGCGGCCGCGTTCGAACACCGGCTGGCCGCCGTGATCGCCCTCGACGGCGTCTACGACCTCGGCCCGGCGGTCACCGACATCGTGCCCGGCGACCGGGCCGACGTCGAACGGCGGCTGCGCGCCGCCTCGGATCCCGAACTCGACGCCCAGCTAGACCACTTGATGGCCACCAACCCGGTCATGCGCTGGGCTTTGAACCACGGCATGTACGTGATGGGGGCCGACACCCCCCGCGCCTTCGGCGCCGCCTATCTCGACCACCACCTCCGCGACGGCATCGCCGAGAAGATCGAGTGCCCCGCCCTGATCTGCGAGGCCGCCGAGGACCTGTTCTTCGCCGGGCAGGCCCGACAGCTCTACGACCACCTCACCTGCCCCAGGACGCTGATCGAGTTCACCGCGGAAGAAGGCGCCGACGCGCACTGCCAGGCGGGAGCCCAGCGACTCGCCCTCGCCCGGGTCTACGACTGGCTGGACGACACGCTGCGGCACCGGCCCGCGGTCGGCCAGCAGCGCGACGCGCGCCGTGGGTGACGGTGCGTCGTGCCCGCGCCGGTCGTTGACGGCGTGGGCACGACGCACCTCCTCACGGTCAGCGGACGACGTCGATGTAGCTCATCATGCCGTTGTCCTCGTGGGCCGCGATGTGGCAGTGGAACATCCACTTGCCCGGGTAGTCGGCGAAGGCGACCCGGATCACCACCTGGCCCGGGACGCCGTCGACCGCGTGCGGCACGGGGACGGTGTCCTGCCGGTGGGTGTAGGGCTGGGCCACGCCGTTGACGGACACCACCTGGAAGGCGTTGGTGTGCAGGTGGAAGGGGTGGTCCTCGCCGGAGTGGTTGACGATGGTCCACTCCTCGACCGTGCCGACCTTGGCAGGGGTCGCGAAGACCGAACTGTCCATCGCGAACTGCTTGCCGTTGATGTAGAAGGTGTTTCCGTCCGCGCTCTCGGACAGGTCCAGGGTCCGCTGCTGGGCGATGGGCACCGCGGAGAGGTCGGCCGGGGCGGTGGGGACGGCTCCGGTGACGTCCGCCAGCCGGCGTACGGGGTCGCCCGCGACCTTGACCGTGGCCAGCTCCGTGTCCGGGTAGGAGTCGCCCTGCGGGCCGTTGCTGTAGGCGGTGGTGCGCAGCACCGTCCGGGCGGGGTGGGCGCCGGCGGTGACGAGGACGTCGTAGCGCTTGCCCGGGGGCAGCAGCAGGGTGTCGGGGGTGGTGACCTGGGCGACGGGGGTGCCGTCCTCGCCGATGACGGTGAAGTGGTAGCCGTCGAGCCGGAGTTGGTAGAAGATGTCGGCCCCGGCGTTGGCGAGGCGCCACAGCTGGGTCTCGTTGGGCTTCATCGACAGCACCGGCCGCAGCTGGCCGTTGACCAGGCGTACGGTCGGGTTGCCGGAGTTGATCGAGGTGGTGTCGCTGTTCTGCGGGATGTGGCCGGTGGAGTCGAGTTGGACGTCCTTGAGGACGAGGGTGTGTGCCTCGATGTGCCGCAGCGGCTTCGGCAGCAGGGTGCGGTCGTCGCCGACGACGAGGGCGCCGGACAGGCCGGCGAAGATCTGGTTCTCCACGTCGCCGGGCATGGCGGCCATGCCGGGCATGCTCTGGGCGCCGGGCGCGGGGCAGGTGGTGCCCATGGCGTGGCTGTGGTACCAGAAGGTGCCCTGCGGGTGGTCGGCGGGTATCGCCAGCTGGTACGTGGTGGACTGCCCCGGCGCCACGCACAGGAACGGGTCGTCGGACTGTCCCTCCGGGGAGACGTGCAGACCGTGGAAGTGCAGGTTGGTGGCGACCGGCAGGTGGTTGACGAGGTGGATGGTGACGGTCGTCCCCGGGGCCGCCTTGATGGTCGGCGCGACGAACGCACCGTTGTAGGAGTCGCCGTGGACCTCGCGCCCGGAGACGTCGAACCGGGTACGGCCGGCCCCGAGGTCGATGGTCAGGTTCGGGTCCGCGCCGTCCGTCTCGGCCGAGGCCGGGTCGTGGAACGGCAGCCCCACCCGCATGCCCTTCTCCTGGTCGGCCGTCGAGGGCGGCTGCGGAACGTCCGCCGGTGAGGCCGCCATCGCCTCGGCGCCCACGGCGGCCGAGAGCAGGACCGCCAGTGCGGTGACGGCGTGGATGGCGCGCCGGGTGCGCCGTATCTGCTGCCGGTGGGTGTCGGCGGCGTCTTCGATGTCGCGGGACATCAGGTCTCCGTATTCGTGTTGTCCGTGAGGGTTGCCGAGCTGTTGCGCCAACTGCATGGGAGGGAAGTCGAGCTGGAATAGCCGACCGGCGACCAGCATGCCGGTGTCGGCGGTCCCGAGTCACCAGCCGGGTGCAGGACCGGCGCCCGGTGGACAGCCGGGCTCGGGGGGGGGGGGGGGGGGGGGGGGGGGGGGGGGGGGCCGCCCCCCCCCCCCCCCCCCCCCCCCCCCCCCCCCCCCCCACCGGTGCGTCAGGCCGAGGTCGGGGTCACGGATCGCAGACCGTCGGCCGGCTCTCCGTCAGCGGCGGTGTCGGGGGCGTCGGCGGTCGCGACGGGCCGCGGCTTGCGCGGGATGCCCAGGGCGCAGAGTCCGCCGAACACCACCACGCCGACGCCGACCCAGGTCGCCGGGTGCAGCCCGTCGACGAACGTCTGCGGGCTGAGGGGGCTGCCGCTGTGCGCGAAGACCGTGCCGAGGACGGCGATGCCGAGCGCGCCGCCGATCTCCCGGACGGTGGCGTTGGCCCCGGAGGCCTTGCCCTGCTGCTCCGGTCCGGCCGAGGCGAGCACCACGGAGGCCGTGGGCGCGAAGACGAAGCCCATGCCCGCGCCGCCGAGCAGCATCCCGCCGACCAGGTGGGAGTAAGGGGTGTTCGAGGTGGCCTCCAGGTTGATCCAGGCGAGGCCCACCGCCTGGAGGAAGAGGCCCAGCGCCATCAGGCGCCCGCCGCCCACCTTGTCGGTGACGGCCCCGGCGACCGGCGCGACGGCCATCGGCATCAGGGTCCAGGTCAGGGTGAGCACACCGGCCTGGAGGGGGGTGCGGTGCGGAGCGACCTGGAGGTACTGGGAGAGCATGAAGATCGAGCCGAAGACCCCGAAGTACATGCCGGCGGAGACGACGTTGGTCAGTACGAAGGCCCGGGAGCGGTACAGGCTGAGCGGCAGCAGCGGGTGCCTGGCGCGCAGTTGCCAGAGCACGAAGAGGACCAGCAGCACCGCGCCGCCGATGAAGGCGCCCAGGATGCGGCCCGACGTCCAGCCGTCCTGCTGGCCGTTGACGATGCCCCAGACCACGGCGACCAGGCCGACGGTGGCCAGCAGCATGCCGAGCAGGTCCAGGTGGGTGTCGGGGACCTTGCTCTCCTTCAACGCGAAGACCACCAGCGGGACGGCGACGACGCAGACCGGCACGTTGATCCAGAAGATCCACTGCCAGGCGAGGCCGTCCACCACCGCGCCGCCGACCACCGGGCCCAGCGCGATGGCCAGGCCGCTGAAGGCGGACCAGAGGCCGAGCGCCAGGCTGCGGCGCCCGGCCGGCACGGCGGTGGCCAGCAGGGTCATCGAGAGCGGCATCACGGCGGCGGCACCGAAGCCCTCGATGACCCGCCAGAAGATCAGCTGGTCCGTGGTCGTGGAGAGCCCGCAGCCGATCGAGGCGAGCGTGAAGACGGCGATGCCGCCCAGGAAGATCTTCCGCCGGCCGAAGCGGTCGCCCAGCGCGGCTCCGGTGAGCAGCAGGCAGGCGAAGCTCAGCACGTAGGCGTTGACGAACCACTGGAGGTCCTGGGTGCCCGCGTCGAGCTTGACGGCGAGCGTGTGCAGCGCCGTCGACACCACCAGGTTGTCGAGCGCCACCATGAACATGGGCACGCTGCAGGCGACGATCGACAGCCAGAGCGGGATGTGGCGACCGCTGCCGGCCGCGGGTGGCAGGGCCCCATCCGAACTATTCGTCGTGCTCATGACACTCCTTACTGGAGGCCGTCCCGCGGGACCTCCGCGGGACGCGCGGTCGTGCTGGACGAGGACAGCAGAGGGCGTCGCCGGCGGGCACCGGCGCCCGATGGGGCGTGCCCCGGCCCGGGGCGGGGGACCCCGGGCCGGGAGTGCGGGGGCGGGACGGCGCGGCCGCCCGGGTCAGCGGCCGGCGCCGCCCTTGGCGGCATCCAGCCGCGCCTGCTCGGCGAGCTGCCGCTTGGCGTTCTCCCAGGCGATCGGCAGCTCCCCCACCGGCACCACCCAGAAGGTGAACGTCGAGTCCCGCATGGTGGAGCGCAGGCCGTTCATGATGCTGCGGTGCGGCTCGGCCTTGGCGTACGCGTAGAGGGCGTCACGCCCCTCCCACGCGGAGAGCGTGAAGAAGGTCCGCTTCAGCGGCTGGGCGATCAGCGAGGCACCCAACGCGCCCGGCGCGGAGCGGACCTGGCGCCACGCCGACAAAGACTTCAGGAAGAAGCGCGGCACATCGGCGAAGGACCGCACCTCGAAGCGGGATGCCATGACGAACGCCTGCGTGTTCGGCGAGGCCGGATTCGGAATCGTCCAGGGAAGAGTTGGCACTGTACGCCCCGCCTTCATACTTGGTGAGTGACAGTGTCTATATTAGACAGCGTCAGTAACCAATGGCTAGTCGAGCGCACCGTCAACTTCCGGCCTCCAGGCGCGCATCGGTCTGCGCCCGCCATCAGCGCCCCTGGCATCCCCGCGCCCGCTCCCGACGGCCTCGGCCGCCCCTTGGCCGGCAGCCCTCGCCCTCCCGGCTGGCGAGTGGCAGTATCTACAGAAAGGGACATGGCAGTATCTAGATCGAGA
Source organism: Kitasatospora sp. NPDC048296 (assembly GCF_043201815.1). Classification (NCBI taxonomy): domain Bacteria; kingdom Bacillati; phylum Actinomycetota; class Actinomycetes; order Kitasatosporales; family Streptomycetaceae; genus Kitasatospora; species Kitasatospora sp. NPDC048296. The sequence goes on along the minus strand of NZ_JBICZB010000048.1, from coordinate 51,356 downwards.
CCGTGTGGCCGTAGCCGATGCCAGTCGAGGACAGGACGAATTGCGAATCTCCGAGTTGACCCGCCGCAGCGGGGTCCCGAACGCGACCATCAAGTTCTACCTGCGCGAGGGGCTCCTGCCCCCGGGGCGCGCCACCTCCGCGACCCAGGCCGAGTACAGCGAGGCGCACCTGCGGCGACTGCGGCTGATCAGAGCCCTGATCGGAATCCGCGGACTGAGCGTGAACGCCACCCGGGAGGTGCTGAACGCGGTCTCCGAGCACGAGGCCGAGGTGCACCAGGTGCTCGGACTCGTGCTCGGCGTCAGGCCCGTGGACAAGGACGAGGACAAGGACGTGGACAAGGACGAGGAGCCCGACCACGAGCCCGGCAGGTCCGACGTGGACGCCCTGGTGGAGCGGATGGGGTGGCAGCTCTCGGAGCACGCCCCTGCCCGGAGCGTGATCGCCGAGACCTTGGAGACGCTGCGCTCGCTCGGCGCGGACTTCGGCTGGCGCACCCTGATCCCGTACGCGGAGCTCGCCCAGCAGACCGCCGCACTGGACCTGGACCAGCTGAAGAACACGGACGACTCGCTCGAACAGGCCGAGCGAGCCGTCCTGCTGACGATCCTGCTGGAGCCGGCCCTGCTGGCGCTGCGCAGGATGGCCCAGGAGCACGAGTCCGCGGTGCGGCACGGCGGCTGAGCGTCCGCCCCGCGGGCGCGGCGGGCGCCGGCATCACCGCTCGACGTCCACCCGCTCGCTCCCGGTGTGCTGCGGCGGCTCCTCCTCACCCGGGTGGACGTCCGGATGGACTCCCAGCCCCAGGCACAACAACTCCACCAGGCTGAACGTGAGTTGCTGGTGTCGCTCGCTGGGGACCGATTCCCCTCGGACGGTGTTCCACAGAGCCATGTCCCGTACCTGCCTTTCGGCGCCGGCCGCCGAGCGGACCGGAATCGGAGTGTGACACTGGTCGAGGTGCGGTGGGCGGAACCGGACGGGGGTCAGGCTTTCCCGCCGGAGGGCAACTCGGCACCGGGCGGGAGCCTGAAGATGGAGAGGTACCTCACCTCGGTGTCGGCGACGAAGTCACTGTGCACCGAACCGGCCGAGGCCGCGAAGACGTCCCCGGTGCCCATCGGCACGCCCTGGTTGCGCATGGTCCCGCTGATCACGTAGAGGAACTCGGCGTACTCGTGGACGTGCGGTCGGGTCCGGTAGCCGGGCTGACCCTCGACCAGCGCGATGTGGTAGCCATCGGCCCTGGCCAGGACCTTGGCACGGGCCATTCCGCCAGGGCCCCAGGGAATCCACCGGATCCCGTCGAACTCGCCGACCCGTGCGATGTCCCAGCCTTCGAGTGACGGCGCCTTCGGCTCCTGGGCCGGCCCCTCCATCGGTTCCTCCGGCGCTTCCTTCGGTGACGGGGTGTCCGACCGGTCGCGGCTCACCGGCCCGGCAGCTCGCGCAGCAGCTGGGCCGCGGCCTCCATGCCGGAGGAGTAGGCCGCCTCGTGCGAGCCGATCTGGTCCCAGTGCAGCGCCTTGGAGTGGAAGTAGGAACCGCAGAGCTTCACCCGGGTGCCCTCGTTGACCCGGTAGATGTCCTTCTGCAGCTCCCGCACCCGCACGTCGATGATCGGGTGGGTGTACGGGAACTCGGCGATCACACTCTCCGGGTCGACCTCGCCCGGGTAGTCCAGGGTGACGAAGTAGTCCTTCTCCGCGGTGAAACCGTGCAGCTTGTTCATGTAGTACGCCACGTAGGTGCGGGCCTCGCCGCCGTCGACCGCCACCTTGCCGTAGTTCCACGCCTCCCAGCGGCTGCGGTCGCCCGGCATCACCGAGGCGTCGGTGTGCAGGACGACCCGCGAGCCGTTGTAGCGGATCGGGGTGAGCACCTCGCGCTGGCGCTCGGTGGGGTTCTCCAGCAGGGCGAGCGACTCGTCGGCGTGGGCGCCGAGCACCACGTAGTCGAAGGTCTCGCTGCCGTTCGCGGTGGTCACCGTGACCGAGTCGGCGTCCTGGCGGATGCCGATGGCCGGCTCGGCCGTGCGCAGCTCGGCGCCGATGGCCGCGATCGCCTTGCGGACGTAGGAGACGGAGCCACCGCTGACGGTGCGCCAGTCGACCCGGCGGCCGCCGAGGCCGCCCTCGTCGTGGCCCAGGAAGAAGGCGATCACCGTGGCGGCGGGCATCTCCCAGATGAGCTCGGCGGGCACCGACCAGACCGCCGAGGCGAGCAGGATCACGTAGGAGTGGCGGAACTCCTCGCTGTAGCCGCCGCGGTCGAGGTACTCCCCCAGCGGGATGTCGGCGAGCTTGCGCACGAAGTCCTTGCGCCCCTCGGTGTGGAAGCGGTGGGCCTCGCGCCAGATCGTGAGGAACTGCGGGTACCGGTCGCCGTACTTGGCCACCACCTCCTCCTCGCTCCACTCCAGCTCGTTGGTGCCGTACTCCAGGCCGCTGTCCAGGTCGAAGAAGTTGAAGCCGCCCAGGTGCTGCACGGCGCCCACGCCCAGCTCCTCGAAGAACCGGAAGATGTTCGGGTAGGCGGGGCGGTTGAAGACGACGAAGGCCGTGTCGATGCCGAGGATCCGGCCGTTCTCCTCGACCTCGACGGTGTTGGCGTGGCCGCCGAGGCGGTCCTCCCGCTCGAAGACGGTGATCCGGGCGTGCTCGCGCAGGTGGTAGGCGGCGGAGATCCCGGCGACACCGGCACCGACGACGGCGACGCGGGGGGTGGGGTTCAGCGGCATGGCTGTGTCCTTCACAGTCCGATGGGGATGGGCGAAAGCTCGGTACGGCGCAGGGCGCCGGGGCGCCCGTGCTCGACGGCGACGGCCAGGACGTGCTCCGGGCCGGGATGCAGCAGGTCGAACCACCAGCGGTCGCCGGCGCCCGCGGGCTGCTCGAAGTCCTCGACGGTGATCCGGCCGGCTGCGGGCCCCCGGAAGCGGAACCCGCCGAGTCCTCGGGTCATCCCGGTGCCCAGGGCCTTGAGGTACGACTCCTTCAGCACCCACAGCTCGCTCAGCCTGGCGTGGCGCGCCGCGGGTTCGAGGGCGGCCAGCTCCGCGCGTTCGGCGGCGGCGAAGTGGCGGCTGAGGTGGCCGGCCGACTCGGGGTCGGCCGGCGCGCGTTCCACGTCCACACCGCAGGCGCGGTCCTGGGTGACCACGCAGGCGATGAGGCCGTCGGTGTGCGAGAGGTTGAACCTGACGCCCTCGCACTCCGGTTCCGGCTCGGGCCGGCCGAACTCGCCGAGCCGGAACCGCCAGCCGTCCGGCGGACGGCCGGTGCGGGCGCTGAGCGCGTGGCGGCAGAGCAGCCGCGCGCCCAGGTAGCGGCGCCGGGCACCGGCGGTGCACAGCCGCTCGTGCCGGGCCCGCTCCTCCTCGGTGAGCAGCGCGGGCCCGCCCCGTTCGGCGGCGAAGGCGGCCACGGCGTGCTCGGGCAGCAGCCACAGGTCGACCGCGTCGGAGCGGATCGCCCGCCTGGTCACACCGTCCTCCTCCCGCACGCCGCTCGCTCCTCGGTCATCGGTCATCGGTCATCGGTCGTCGGCCGTCAGTCGCGGGCGGCGGACAGGTCGCCGGTGCGCTCCGCGAGCGGGAACTGCCAGTGCGAGAACAGCCGGTTCCCGTGGTACAGGTGGCGCAGCACCCCCATCACCTCGTCGATCACGCCCGGGTCCGTCACCGCCTGGTGCGGGTACCACCGCCGGCGCAGCCGTTCGAGCTGGAGCAGCAGCAGCGCACCGCTCGGCAGCGGGTCGTCCAGGGCGCCGTGCGAGTGGACGAAGGTGAGCACGCAGGCGGCCGCGGCGTGCAGCAGGCAGTACTCCTTGGCCAGGTCGAAGAGTTCGGCCGACTGCCCGTACTCCCGGCCCGGTGCGGCCCGCAGCGCGGCGTTGCGCTCGGCCAGCGGACCGGCTTGGGCGAGCAGTTCCTCGGCCACCGCGGCGGCGCGCAGCAGCCGCTCCCGCTCCTCCTCCTTGGCCTCCCCGGCCAGCGCCCGCAGCCGGCGCAGCCCGTCCGGTGCGGCGAGCAGCGCGTCGTCCAGGCCCCGGCTGTGCAGCTCCTGCTCCCAGGGCCGGTAGGGCGGCATGGCCCGGTCGATCCCGTAGAGCACGGCCGCCCGTTCGACGGCGGCGGCCCGGACCTCCTCGCCCGCCCCGGTGGCCGAGGCCAGCAGACCCTTCAGCTGGCTGCCGAGGTTGCGCAGGTTCACCACCGTGTTGCCGTCGGCGAAGTTGGCCACCAGCAGGTCGCGCAGCATCTTCTGGTAGACGCCGTAGTGCGGGTGGCCGCGCAGGAAGAACCGGGCGCCCAGCACCACGCTGAGCTGCGACATGGTCCGCTCCAGTACGGTCGGCACGAGGTACTTCGCCACCGACGACCAGACGCTGGCCTGCTGCGGCACCACCTGGAGCGCGCGCACCGCGCCCAGGCTGACCGCGTCGCAGACCATCAGGTCCGCGAAGACCTCGGTCAACTGGCGCCTGCTGTACGGGATGTCGCTGACCGCCCTGCCCAGGATCACCCGGCCCTCGGCGAAGTCGAGGGTGAGCCGCAGCCCGGTGTCGACGGCCGACAGCGCGATGCTGCTGATCTGCGCGCGGGCGGTCTGGGTGGCCTTGATCGCGATCTCCAGGCCCTGCCCCTCGGTGCCGACCAGGGCGGAGTCGGGCACGAAGACCTCGTCGACCTCGATTCCGCTGATGTCCATCGCGCGCAGGCCGTGCAGCCGCTCGCCGGGCAGCTCGACCACCGAGCCGACCGGCGTCCGGCGCTTCTCCAGCACGAAGATCGAGAAGCCGCCGGGGCCGCCGCGCTCACTGGTCCGAGCGAAGACGCACATCCCGTCGGACCGGGTGGCGTTGCCGATCAGCCACTTGCCGCCGGTGAGCAGGTAGCCGCCGTCGACCTTACGGGCGGTCATCTCGTTCGCCAGCAGGTCGCTGCCGTGGCCGCGCTCGGACAGCCCCCAGGAGAGCCGCAGACCGTGCCTGACGGCCTCCACCACGGCCCGCTTCTGCTCCTCGCCGCCGCCGATCCACACCGGCATGAAGGCGAGGTTGGTGATGATCATCGCGGTGGCGGTGGTCGGGTCCCGGCGGGCGATCAGCCGCACCAGGTTGAACTCGGCCTCCACGTCGCCCGCCCGGCCGCCCTGGGCGGCGGGCAGGGCGTACTCGGGCACGCCCCAGCGGCGCAGGTCGTTGACGAAGGTGTGCGGGTACTGCTCGCGCTCGTCGTGCTCCATGATCTCGGTGAACGGCATCCGGCTGCCCGGGTCGTGCGGGTCGCCGAGATGCGCTTCGAGCCGGGCCGCCAGCGCGGTCAGATCGGCCTTGGGCATCAGGATTCCTCTCGGGAGACGGCGAGCCGGACGGGCAGCGCGGTGAACAACCGGTCACCGTCGCGCAGCGCGGCGACGGCGTCGAGCGCGGGCAGCAGCACGGACCCGTACCGCCGGGGGTCCGTCCCGTCCGCGCGGGCGAGCAGGTAGCCGAGCACCGCACCCGGCCAGCCGGTCGAACCGGGCTCGGTGCCGTACAGCGAGCCGTGGCGGTTGGCCCGCCACAGCTGGACGCAGCAGGCGGCGGCGTGCAGCCAGCTGTACCGCTCGGCCAGGTCCACCGGCGCGTTCGGGTCGGCGCCGGGCCGCCGGGCCGCCGCGGAGCGCGCGCCGAGCCCGGCCACCGCCTCGGTGAGCTGCTCGACCAGCGCGGTGGTGCCGGCCGCGGCCGGGTCCGCCGCCGACTCCTTCGCCAACTCGTCGGCCGCCCCCGGCAGTCCGTCCAGCACCGGGTCCGCGCCCCGGGCGAAGAGGTCCAGCCGGGCCGGGACGTACGGCGGCAGCTCCGCGTCGAGCGTGAAGACCGTCCGCAGCTGCGCCTCGGCCTCCTCGGTGGGCCCGGCGTGGGCGGCGGCCCGCTCGACCAGGGTGGGCAGCTGGCCGGCGAAGGACTTCAGGTTGGCCAGCGCGCTGGCGTCGATCACCCGCACCACCGCCGAGTCGCGCTGGACCTTCTGGAACAGCCCGTCGCGCAGCACCGAGCGGGTGGCGAGCACCGAGGCGCAGCGCCGGATCAGGTCGTCCGAGGCGTCAGCCACCACGTGCTTGGCCGCCAGCCCCCAGACGCTGAACACCTCCGGCACCACGTGCACCCCGCGCGCGGCGGACAGCGCCACCGCGTCCGCGGCCAGCAGCGCCGCCGAGGCCACCGCCAACTCGCGGCGGGAGTAGGGCGCGTGGGTGAGGACGGTGCGGCCGACCCGGCGGGTCCGCGCGAAGTCCAGGGTCAGGCGCACCGCGGTGTCGGCGCAGCCGAGACTGCCGGCCATGCTCATCAGCCGGACCGCCTGCTGGGCCTTGACGGCCACCTCCAGCGCCTCGCCGCGCCGGCCGACCAGCGCCCCCTCGGGCACCGGCAGACTGTTGAAGCGCAGCCGGGCGAAGTCGATGCCGCGCATCCCGCCGGTACGGGGGGCCGGCAGACGGGCGAAGTGGTCCGCGGGCAGCCCGGCCGGCTCCAGCAGCACGGCCGAGAAGGCGCCCGGGCCGCGCTCACCGGTGCGGGCGACCACGTAGACCGCCTCGCAGCGGTGGCCGAGGCCCACCATCCACTTCTCGCCGTCGAGCAGCCCGTCCGGGGAGAGCCGGACCTCGCCCGCGAGCAGGTCGCTGCCGTGCTCCGCCTCGGTCAGCGCGAAGGCCACGGCGCCGCCCCGGCGCAGGATCTCCGCGGCCCGCCGCTGCTGCTCCTGGCTGCCGTGCAGCTGCAGGCAGGTCGCCGCGATGATGCTGAACATGGTGCCGGGCATCACGTTGACGTCCCGGCGGGCGGCGGCCCGCACCAGGGTCAGGCTGCGGTCGAAGGACTCGAAGGTGCCGCCCCACTCCCGGGGCAGGTAGTTGAGGTGGAAGTCGGCCCGGCGCAGCGCCTCGCACAGGTCCTCGGGGAACTCGTCGTGCTCGTCGCGGGCCACGGCCGCCGCGAAGCCGTACGGGTTGGCCGCGTCGGTCGGGTCGCCGAGCAGCAGCTCCAGCGCCTCGGGGGTGAGGGCCGCGGGCCGGTCGGCGCCCGGTGCGGTGGCGCTCACCGGATGCCCGCCGAGCTGCCCAGGACCGGGGCCTCCAGCGGCACCGGGCGGTAGTCGGCGGCGGGCGCCGGGATGTGCACCCCGGCGTTGCGCAGCTGGGCCAGCCGGGTGTGGAAGGCGGCGCCGCGCATCAGGTGGTGGGCCACCTCGGCGACCCGGCGGTTGCCCGGGGTCCTGAGGTAGCTGCCGGTCACCCAGTCGTTGAAGCTGCCCATCGCCGGGCCGGTCCAGATCTGGTAGTCCATGGTGCGGTCCGCCTCGCCGGTGACCGCCCAGCGCGAGGACATCCCCAGGTACCAGCGGAAGACCAGCGCCATCCGGCGCTTGGGGCTGCCCGCCGCGCGGACCAGCTGCTCGGGGTCGCGCCGCTCGAAGTAGCGCACGCACTCCTGCCAGACGTCCTCCAGCGGCCTCCGGAAGACCTGCTGCTCCAGCTTGCCCCGCTCGGCCGCGGGCAGCGCCTCCAGGCCGTCGTGGGCCTGGTAGAGCTGGTACAGCCGCTGCGCCCGCATCGGGAAGAGGGTGCCCTTCTTGAGCACCTGGAGCTCCACGCCCATCTCGAACATGTCGGCCGCCGGGGCCATCTCGCAGTCGGCGATGCCGGCTTCGGCGAGCAGCGCCTTGGCGGCCGGGGAGGCCCCGGACTCCACGCAGGACTGGTTGACCGAGCCGGTGACGACGTACGCGGCGCCCATCGCGAAGGCCGCGGCCACCGCCACCGGCGTGCCCAGCCCGCCGGCCGCGCCGACCCGGATCGGCACGGCGTAGCGGTGCTCGCGCTGTACGGTGTCGCGCAGCCGCAGGATCGGCGGGAACAGCGCCGGCAGCGGGCGCCGGTCGGTGTGGCCACCGGAGTCGGCCTCCACCGTGATGTCGTCCGCCAGCGGGACGTGGTGTGCGAGCGCGGCCTGCTCGGCGGTGATCAGGCCCTGCTCCAGCAGGGTGGTGACCAGGGCGGCCGGGGCCGGGCGCATGAAGCGCTCGGCGGTCTCGGCCCGGGAGACCTTGGCGATCAGCCGGTTCTCGGCCACCACCTGGCCGGCCGCGTCCCGGCGCATCCCGGCCAGCCGGTAGCGGACCACGTGCGGGGTGAGGCCCATGTAGGCGGAGGCCTCCACGCAGCGCACCCCGTGGCGCAGGAACAGCTCCACCGCCTCCCGCTCCAGCCGGTCCTCGCTGGGGCTGTGGATCAGGTTGACGGCGTACGGCAGCCCGGGGACCTCGGCGGCGAACCGGGCCAGCGCCTTCCCGATCGTCTCGGGCAGCAGCCCGGCCGCGCCGTAGGAGGCCAGGAAGCCCGCCCTGGCCAAGGCGATCACCAGGTCGGCCGAGGCGATCCCGCCCGCCATCGCGCCGGCCATGTACGGCTGCCGGACGCCGTGCGCGGCCAGGAAGGCGGCCGAGCCGAGCCGGTGCGGGGGCAGCGGCGCGGCGGCGGCGAGCAGCGGCAGGCCGGTGCCGCCGGCGGCCACCGAGCCGCCGGAGACGGCCCCGATGCCCTCGGGGGTGACGACGACGGCACAGTGCTCGTCCAGGTCGGCCAGCACCTGGTAGATCCCGGCCGGGTCGGTGCTCGGGTATCGCTCCCCGTACCAGCGGAGCGGGATGTCGCGGTTGTCCATGGGTCCTCGGTTCTCCATCGGCTGTGCGGGCTCCGGCGGCTGTGCGGGCCCGGGCGGGCGGGGCGGTCAGGCGCCGGGCCGGACCTCGACGGCCACGTCGGTGAGTTCGTAGATGCGCAGGCCCGGCTTCCACAGGTCCGCGTCGGCGATCACCAGCAGCCGGCCCTCCTCGCGGCGCACCTCCTTGATGTGCGCGTCGAACCGCATCTCGCCGTCGTGGCGCAGGATCTGGCCGCGGTACTTCCAGCTCATCTCGACGTCGGTGGCCATCGCGAACCGGGGCCGCTCGATGCCCTCGGCCAGGTCCTGTTCCAGCACGAACAGGCGCAGCGCCTGGAGGACCGCCTCCACGCCGAGCGATCCGGGCATCACCGGGTCGCGGTGGAAGTGGCAGTCGAAGTACCACTCGTCGGGGCGCACCCGGCGCCGGCCGTACAGGTAGCCCCGGCCGTGCCGGCCGCCGTCGGCGACCAGATCGACCCGGTCGACCAGCGCGAAGTTGCCGCCCGGCAGGTGCAGGTGGCCACCGGTGGGGTCGGTGAAGGCGGGCGCGTCGGCGGGCAGTTCGATCCGGCGCACGCGCTCGGCCGGCACCCGCTCGCGCTCGATCCACGGCGGCAGGTACTCGCCGTTGTCCAGGCCCACCTGGTTGGCCAGCGCCGCGTCGCTGAAGTAGCCGAAGAGCGACTCGCCGGTGTAGAACACCTCGCCGTCGACGGAGAGTTCGTAGCTGAAGTTCTGCAGCACGGCCCCGGAGACGGCGCTGGTCATCAGCAGCTTGGAGGTGTGCCGGATGGTCCTGCCGCGCAGGTCGATGTCCTTGACCAGGGTGGCCCGCCCGTCCAGGTTGCGGATCGCGTACTTCTCGTCGGGCTTCTTGAGCGTGGCGCCGAGGTAGTAGCCGAGGAAGATGGCCGCCTGGAGGGAGCTCTCCATGTAGACGCAGTTCGGCATGTGCGGGTGGGAGTTCTGCCGGTAGTACCAGGCGTCGGCCGGCGAGTCGTACTCGCAGACCATCACCGAGCCGGGGCTCAGGTCGCCGCGGGTGCCGCTGAGCGACATCACGCGGTCGACGAACTGGAAGTCGCCGTTGGGGATGTAGGGCGCCCGGCTGGTGCGGTAGATGTCGAACTCCGGGCCCATCGCGATGCCGAGGTCGCCCTTGGCGGCGTGCGCCAGGTGCATCTCGTTGATCATGGCGGGCTCGCCGTCGCGGTTGGTCCGGCCGAGGAAGACGGGGAAGCCGCCGACCTCCGGGCGGTAGGGGGTGCCCTCCTTCTCGCGGACCTGGAGGCCGAGGTTGCGCATCCGGATGACCGGCTTGTCGCCGAGGTGGACCAGGATGTCGGCGACCACCGAGGGGCGCGGGAGCAGCGTCAGCTCCATCACCTCGACCTCGTAGCGGATCTCGCTGTGCTCCGGGGTGATCTGGCCGCGGACCTGGACGTCGATCCGCAGGTCGGTCATGCACTGGAACCGGGCGTCGGGCAGGGTCAGGTGCATGCCCTGGTGCAGCAGGTAGATCTGCAGCAGCTGGACCGCGCCCTCGGCCACCAGGGAGCCGGCCAGCACCGGGTCGTCCGGGAAGTGGCAGGCGAAGTACCAGGCGTCCGGCCGGAGCTGCTTGACGGCGCTGAGGGTGCCGAGCCCGCGCGGGCCGCCGGTGCGGTCGATGGTCACCTCGTCCACCATCCGCAGCCGCTCGTCCGGCAGCCGCAGCGCCGGGTTGATCCCCGGCGCCTGCGCGTGGTGCGGGCCGAAGACCTCGCCGGGGCGGCCCTGGGCCAGCAACTCCAGGTCGGCGGTGGTCAGGTGGTTCTTCTCGGTGTGGGCGAGCGGCTTGAAGGTGCCCTTGGTGAGCGCGGCGCGAGCGGCCCGCTCCTTGTCGGTGATCACCACGCCGAGCGGGGCGTCCAGCTCGGCCTGCGAGAAGAAGCCGGCGCAGGCGTCCTTCAGTTCCAGGATCAACTCGCCGTCCGCGTAGCAGAGGTAGCTGAAGAAGAAGATGGTGGTGTCGCCCTGGTGCACGAAGCGGTCGATGGAGATGTCGTAGCGCAGCGTCTGGCCGGTGCGGGGCAGTGGGCCGTGGAAGATCAGCGAGCTGTCCAGCAGCCGGTAGACCCGCTCGCCCCTGTTCCTGAAGTCGATGCCCAGGTAGCTGATCAGCAGCAGGTCGCACTGGCCGGCCTCGACCGTCACCGCCGGCGGCACGCCGCCGTCCACGGCGTACCAGGCGTCCTCGGGGACGTCGTACTCGGTGGTGATGGTGGCGGGCTCGAAGACACCGGTCTCACCGGACAGCGCGGTGACGCGGGTGACGAAGTGGTACGGCTGGGCGGGCAGCCGCACCCGCTTGGCGTAGGTGTCGATGATCTCGAACTCGGGGCCGAAGACCTTGGCGACCGAACCGGTGGCGAACTCCAGCAGGTCCGCCTCGTCCCAGATCACGCCGGGGCGCGCGGCCGCGGGGCCGGCGGCGGGGGTGAGCGGGACCGGCGTGTGCACGACCGGCGCGGGGACGGCGGCCGGGGCGGGCAGCGCCGGGTGGGCGGCCTCGGGGGCCGGCACCGGCTGTGCCGGGATCGGCCGGTCGGCCGCGGGCGCGGTGTCGAGCAGCGCCTCGGCCCGGCTCAGGGTGGCGGTCTGAAGGACGCGCTGCGTCTCCATCACCACCGAGTGGGTGGCGAGCATCTGTCGGCGCAGCTCCCGGACCAGCTCGGCGGCGGGCCTCGCTCCCGGAGCGGCGGCCGGCGCAGCGGCGGCAGGAGCAGCGACGACCGGAGCAGTGGCGGCAGCGGGCGCGACCGGAGCCGGGGCCGAAGCCGCGGCGACGGGCCTGGTCGCGGGCAGCAGCCGTTCGGCAGCCACCGCGGCCGGCGGGGCCGGGGCGGCCTGGCCCGCGGGCGCCGGCGACGCCCACGGCAGGAAGGTGATCGGATCGCCGTCGAAGGCGATGACCTCCGGGTCGGCGAGGGTCGGGTCGGCGGGCATGGGCGCTGGCTCCTCCGGCGAGGCGGTCAGGACGGGGACGACATGCGGACGGGTCTGCGGCAGCGGCCCGGCGGCCGGGGCGACCGCGGTCAGCCCGCGGGCGATCCGGGCCGGGATCGGCTCGCCGCCGCCCACCCGGAACCGGGTGGCGCGGCCGGTACGGGCGGCGGAGCGGGCCGCACCGGGCTCCGGCTCCCGGCCCAGCAGCGCCGTCAGGTCCACCGGCAGGCCGTGGCCGACCAGTCGGGCGACCAGCTGGGCGACGGACTTGGTGGCCGGCACACCGCGGCGGTCGATCGGGACCGCGACGTGCGCCGCGTCGCCGAGCGTGTCGCGCACCCACCGCGAGCAGGTGGCGCTGGGCCCGACCTCGATGAAGTAGCGGAACCCGCGGTCGTAGGCGGTGCGCACCAGGCGCGGGAAATCGATCGTGGAGCGCAGGGTGTGCGCGATCCGCCGGGCGACCTGCTCGCGGTCCAGGTCGGCCAGCGCCTCGTAGTCGTACGCGCTGAACAGTTGCAGGTCGCCGATGGACCCGGTCGGGTAGCTGTTGAGCCCGGCGAGGCCGTCGAGCTCCGCGTCCACCACCGGGTTGTGCATGACCACGTTGACCGGAGAGCGCGCCGCCGGGCAGCCCGACTCGGCGATCAGCGCGGCGCACTGGGCCGGGTCGCCGGCGATGACGAGTTCCCCGGGGGTGTTGACGTGGGTGAGGTGGACCCGGTCGTGGCGGGCGAGCGCGTCCCGGACCTGCTCCTCACCGGTGAGCAGCACGAAGGTGGCCCAGATGTCCTTGTCCGGGGTCCGCTCCGGCAGCTGCCACAGCTCGCGCACGGTCCGGCGCGGGCCGCAGAGCCGGTCCTTGAAGATCGGCGTGTCGCTGATCAGGTCGTCCCGGCGGCCGCCGGAGCGCCAGCCCCCGGTGGCGAAGAGCATGCTGCTCTCGCCGAGGCTGTAGCCGAAGCCGCCGTGCGCCCGGACGCCCAGCACCTCGCGGACCAGCTCGGTGTAGAGGATGGCGAAGCTGGTTCCGGTGGCGAGCATGAACGGGATGTCCTCGCCCAGCCGCGCCTCCAGGTGCATCAGGTCGCGCCGCTGGGGGGCGACCTGGGTGCGCGGGTAGAGCAGCTCGGCGCGCAGCAGCCGGGCGGGTTCGTCCGCCTGCTCCTCGAACCGGTCCAGCAGGCCGGGGAAGGCCCGGAAGAAGTCCTGGCCGAGCCCCGGGTAGGAGTTGAAGGCGCCGGGGTAGACCAGCGCGACCTTGCCCTCCGGGCCGATCGGGCGGGCCGTGAGGTAGGACCCCGCCGGCGTGGCCCACTCACCGCCCTTGGCGAGTGCGGTCGGCAGGTCGCGGGCGGCGAGCTGCAGTTGCAGCCGCAGCTCGGCGGCGTCCGTGCCGACCAGCACCACGCGCAGCTGCTTGCCGGGCATCGCCCGCACCGCCTCGCGGGCGAGCCGGAACGGATCGGCGCCCTGGGCCAGCAGCTCGCGGTGCCGCTCGATCGAGACGAGCAGTTCGTCCAGCGACTCGGCGACCAGCGGCAGCAGCGCCGGGCCGCCGGCCCGCTGCCAGTCGCTCGGGGCGACGGCGCCGCGGGTGGCCCCGGCGGACAGCACCAGGTGTCCGTGGGCCCCGCCGGAGCCGATCAGGTCGAGCGCGGCGTACCGGCGGGCCCCCTTGGCGGCGCGCAGCCACGGCCGGGACGCCTGCGGGACGTAGAGCGCGGAGGCGGCGAACGCCTCGGCCAGCTCGGGGGCCGGGCGGCGCCAGGAGCCGGTGCCGGGCAGGTAGCCGTGGTGCAGGCAGAGCACGGTCCGGATCAGTCCGGCCATGGCCGCCGCACACCCGGTGTCGCCTACCTGCGCCTTGGCGCTGCCCAGCGCCACACTGCCGCCGCCGGCCGGGTAGACCCGGGCCAGCGCGGCGAGTTCGGCCCGGTCGGCGGCGGCGCTGCCGTCGGCGTGCGCCTCCAGGTAGCCGATGTCCGCGGCCGTGACGCCGGCCTCGGCCAGCGCGGCCTCGGCCGCCGCCACCAGGGACTCGGTGTCGGCCTCCGGCAGCTCCCCGTCCACCGGCGTGGCGTGCCGCACGGCGACCGCGTCCAGCCGGGCGTAGCCGCGGTGGGCGGAGTTGCCCGGCCGGGTGACCACGACGGCGCCGGCGCCCTCGCCGATCCGCCGCCCCTGGCTGCCCTCACCGAAGGTCAGGCCCGCCTCGGCCACCACGCCGGGCCGCAGCAGCAGGTTCTCCGCCGAGCCGGCCAGGTCCACCGCGCCGACCAGCACCGCCTCGATGTCGGGGTCGAGCAGCAGCAGCCGGGCGATCTCCAGCGCCTCGGCGGTGCCCGAGCCGTCGGAGGAGACGGTGAACGAGGGGCCGGTCAGGTTCCACAGCGAGGAGATCCGGCTCGCCATCACGTTGCCGATGTAGCTGAGCACCTCGTTGGCGACGATCGGGTCGACCACCGCGTCCCGGCCCACCGCGGCGATCGCGGCGAGCTGCTCCTCGGTGAGTTCCAGCCCGGCCCGGTCGAACTCCTGGCGCAGGAAGGCCCCCAGGCCGTAGCGGGTGAGCCGGGCGTGGGTGTAGGGCTCGATCTCCATCGCCACCACCACCGCGATCCGGCGCGGCTCGGGCGTGCTGCGGCCCGGCGGCACCGCGCGGCTGAACCCGGCGTCGTGCAGCGCCTCGTCGGCCACCTTGGTGGCCAGCGCGTGCTGGAGGTTGTAGGTGCGCAGGTCGGCGGGTGGGATCTTGTGGTCCACCGGGTCGATGCCCACGGTGTCCACGAAGGCGCCGTGCGGCAGTGCCTGCGGGCCGACGCCGGCGGCGCGCTCCAGCGAGCCGCCGACGGTCTGCTCCAGGCCGCGCCAGCGCCGCTCGGGCATCGGGCCCAGCGAGTCGGCACCCGCGTGCACGGCCTGCTCGAAGGCCTCCACCGAGTCGAACGAGCCGAAGTGCGCGCCCAGGCCGATGACGTCGAGGGCGGGCAGTGCGGCCGTCGGATCGGCTTCCGCGGCCTCGGGCTGCGGCTGCGAGTCCGAGCGCGGGTCCGGCTGCGGGTCCGACCGCGGCTGGGAGAGCACCACGTGCGCGTTGGTGCCGCCGAAGCCGAAGGCGGAGACCGCCGCCCTGCGCGGCCCGTCGCCCTGCGGCCACGGCCGCCCGGTGCGCACCAGCACCTCGTCGCCGACCCGGCCGTCCTTGGAGCGCACCAGGTGGTCCACGCCGATGGTCGGCGGGATGCGCCCGTTCTCCATCGCCAGCACGACCTTGAGCAGGCTGCTCAGTCCGGCCACCGTGAGCAGGTGCCCGATGTTGCCCTTGACCGAGCCGATCAGCGGCACCTTGCCCCGCTCGCCGAAGAACGCGGCCACCGACTCGGCCTCGGTGGCGTCCCCGATCGGGGTGCCGGTGGCGTGGCACTCCAGGTAGTCGATGCCCGCCGGGTCGATCCCCGCCCTGGCGTACGCCAGCTCGTAGGAGTCGAGTTGGCCGCCGCTCTGCGGGACCAGCAGGTGGCGGCCGCTGCCGTCGTTGGACAGGCCGATGCCGTCCACCACGGCGTAGATCCGGTCCCCGTCGCGCAGCGCGTCCGCGAGCCGCTTGACCGCGACCATGCCCGCGCCCTGGCCGGTGAGGATGCCACCGGACCGGTCGTCGAACGGCTGGCTGAACCCGTCGCGGGGATAGGCGTGCAGATCGGAGAAGGAGAGGTGGATCAGGGTGGGGTCCGGGGCGCAGACGCCGCCGGCCAGCACCAGGTCGGCCTGGCCGGCCGCGAGGTGGTCGCAGGCCAGCTTGAGCGCGTACAGGGCGGAGGAGCAGGCGGCGTCCAGGGCGTAGCGGGGGCCGCCGAGCCCGAGGGCGGTGGCGGCCAGCCCGGCCGGGGAGCCGCTGACCCGCAGGTCCTGCGGCTGCAGGCCCTTCCGGTCGATCAACGGGGTGCCCGGGGCGAGCCCGTCGAGGGCGGGCAGCCGGGCCAGGCGCAGGCCCTCCAGCACCGCCTCCTGCGCGAGCGGGACGCTGACCTTCGCGGAAGTCGGGGTGGGGAAGGAGTAGTTGCCGAGGATCAGGCCGGTGCGGGCCAGCACCTCGTGGCGGTCCGCGTTGCCGCTGTCGCGCAGCGCCTCCCGGGCCACGTACAGCGACCAGTGGAAGATCCGGTCGAGCCGGGAGAGCCGGTCGGGGTCGAGGAGGTAGCCGGAGGGGTCGAAGTCGAAGTCGGTGACGAAGCCGCCCCGGCGGCAGTAGATGCCGTGCTGCGGGTCGGTGTCCTGGGCGTCGAGGGCGGGGCCGAAGACCTCCTCGCCCCCGTCCCGGCGGCTGTCCGTGCCGGCGTGGAGGTTCTGCCAGAACCGGGCCGGGGTCTGCGCTCCCGGGAACAGGCAGGAGAGGCCGACGATGGCGTACGTGCTCATCGGAGCTTGGGGTGTCCCTTCTGGGGGCGGTCGGTCCGGCCGGCGGGCGCGATCTTGCACCGACCGGACCGACCGGGTCTCATCCGTCAGTCGGACGCGGGCGGTCAGCTGCTGACGAACTTGGCCGCCAGCTGGGGAGCCGAGACCACCGAGACAGCGTCCAGGCAGGTCAGCACCCGACCGTCGGGGGCGCAGGCGGTGATGGTCAGGGACGCGGCCCCGCTACCGCCGTTGCCCGCGGCCGGCTCGATGACGACCAGGAACGGCTCGCCGTCGGGCAGCGGGTGGTGCAGGTCGGCCCGGCCGACCGAGAGCGGCAGTCCGGCCGTGCCGCGGAAGAGCTTCACCCAGACCAGGCCCGCCTGGAGCAGCAGGTCGGCGGTGCCGGGCGCGAACCGGGAGCCGGCGAACGCGCCGCCGGCCGGCCGGTGTTCGGGCAGCTCGCACTCCAGGACCAGCCGCTCCCGGGACTCGGCCAGCACCCGGCGCACCCCGCGCAGGGACGGACCGTGGAAGAGGGTGCCGTCCGCGTAGAACCCCGCGGCGTCCCGCCCACGGCCCAGTACGGGCAGCTCACCGGCCAGGACCGCCTCGGCCGGCGCGGCCGAGAGGTCGACCACGGCCGCGTAGTGCGGGCGCGGGGTACCGTCCGCGTCGGTCGAACGGATCGCCACCTGCATCGCGCCCCCGGCCGGGGTCAGCACCAGGCGGCAGGTGTCGGGGTGGCCGCCGTCGAAGACGATCCCCTTCTGCACCACGAAGTCACGCACCCGTCCCACCGGGACACCGCCGACCCGCTCGGCCGCGCCGATCGCCCAGCCGAGCGCGACCGCCGCCGGGAGCACCGGCTCGCCTCCGATCACGTGGTCGGTCACGATCGGGTCGCCGGCCAGCGAGCCCAGCCGGCGCTCGACGGTGACGGCCGAGGCGGGCACCGCCGCCTCCCGCTCGGACAGCGGGGTGGTCGGGCCGAGCACGGTCACCACGTCGTCGGCGCGCTCGTCGGCGAACTGCTCGACGAACATCTGCGCACCGGTCCGCACCGGGATCAGGACCAGACCGCGCTCCTCGAAGACCGCCTTGATCTCCGGGGAAACCATCCCGCTGTCCCAGGCGCCCCAGTTCAGCGAGGTGACCCGGGCCTGCGGGTGGCGCTGCTTCCAGGACGACGCCCAGGCGTTGAGCACCTCGTTGGCCATCGCGTAGTCCGACTGGCCGCGGTTGCCGAAGAACCCGGCCACCGAGGAGAAGAGCACCACGTGGCGCAGCGAGTCGGCGTTCAGCGCGGCCGTGAGCGAGCGCAGCCCGGACAGCTTCGGCGCGAGGACCCGCTCGATCTCGGAGGCCTTCTTGTGGGCGATCAGCTGGTCGGCCAGCACGCCGGCGCCGTGCACCAGACCGGTGATCCGCTCCCGGTGGGGGGCGAGGACGGCGGCGGTGGCGGCCGCGTCGGTGATGTCCACCGGGAGGTACTCGACCTGGCTGCCGGCGGCCCGCACCTCGGCCAGGGTGGCGTTGATCTCGCGGATGCCCACGACGGTCCGGAAGAGCTGCTCGACCCGCTTGGGGGTGGGCTTCTCGCCCGCCGCCTTCAGTCCGGCGGCCGCGGCCGCCTTCAGCGCGGCGTCCGGCACTCCGGCCGCCCAGGCCGGCTCCTCCTCCAGCGGGGTGCGACCGAGCAGCAGCAGCCCCGGACGGTGCCGGCGGGCCAGCTCGGTCACGCAGGCCGCGGTGATCCCGCGGGCGCCGCCGGTGACCACCAGCAGGTCCTCGGTGCCGAGCGGCGCGACGCCCCGGCCCGGGGCGGTCAGCGGCCGCTCGGCCAGCGTCAGGCCGACCCGCCGGACGCCGTCCCGGCCCACCTGGATCGGCTCGGCCCCGGCCGCGTGCAGCTCCTCCAGGACCGCGGCGGCCGCGGCGGCCGAATCCAGCGCGGGGGCCAGGTCGACGGCCCGGCAGAACAGCTCACGGGCCTCCACCGCCAGCGTCTTGACCAGGCCGGCCACACCACCGGCGGGCGCCGACTCCTCGGCCACACCGTGCAGACCGAAGGCGCCGTCGAGCCGGGTGACGGTCACGAAGGCGGCCCGGCCGAAGGCGGCGGCGGTGGTCAGCGGCTCGACCACGTGCTTGGCCACCAGCAGGGTGTGTGCCAGTCGGCGCACACCGGAGGCCCAGTCGGTGTCCGGGGTGGTGGTGAGGTCCAGCACCAGGTTGATCCCGTCGACCAGCACCTCCTCGACGCGGGCGGCGAGTTCGGTCACGCCCCAGCTCGACAGGGCGTGGTCCAGCACGCCCGAGGCGCGCTCGGCAACACCGGGCAGGCGCAGCACGTGCACCTTCCAGCCTGCCTCCGCCAGCTGCTCGACGAGGACCGGGGCGAGCTCGCCGCCGTCGTCCACCACGAGCGCACCGGCGCCCTGCGGGTAGGCCTCGACCAGGCGGTCCGGCTCGGGGAGGGTGACCAGGGCGGCCTGGGCGCGGCCGATTCGGGCGGACCGCTTGGGCGCGGCGGCGGGGTCGGCAGCGGGCTCGGCGGCCGGCTCCACCGTGGCGGCGGCCGGAGCCTGCGCCGCGGCGACGGTGCCCGCGGGCTCGTCCGTCCCGGCCATGAAGTCCACGATGTGGCGCAGCGTCCGCAGCTCACCCAGTTGCTCCGGGCCGGCGGCGGTGTCGACCGCGAACCGCTCCTGCAACACACCCATGATCTCGACCCGCTTGATCGAATCGATCCCCAGATCCGCCTCGACATCCATGTCGAGCTCCAACATGTCCGCCGGATAACCCGTCTTCTGCGCCACCACCTCCAGCAACGCACCCTCCACCACCACCGGATCCAGCCCGGTGACGGCCACCGGAGCAGCAGCGGCAGCGACAGGCGCCGGAGCGGCAACCTGCTGCTGGACCACGGCGGGGGCGGGCAGCGCGGCGGCCGGCTGCGCGATCTCCGCGACCGGCAGCGCGGCCGGAACCGCGGCCGGGACCGCGACGGGCTGGGCCGGTGGCGCCACCGGCGCCGCCGCGGCCCGGGGCGCCGGGCTGGACGGGACGGGGGCGCCGCCCAGCTCCAGGCCGGCCAGGTCGCGCAGGACCTCGTTGGCCCGCAGGTGGGTCCGGCCGATCGCCAGGCCGTGCTCCTTGACGGCGGTGACCCCGGGGAGCACCTGGCTCAGCCGGCCCTGCTCGTCGGCGCGCTCCAGCAGTCCGGCCAGGCGCTCGGCGCTCTGCAGCTGACCGTTCAAGTAGTCGTCGTGCAGGAGCAGATGGTCGGCGATGAGATCGGCCAGGCGGTCGTTGTCCACGTGAGCTGTCTCCGGAGCGGTGGGGGCAGGGGTGGCGGGAGCGGGCGCGGCGGCGGCCGCCGCGGGGGCCGGGGCAGAGGCCGGCGCGGGGGCCACCCGAACCGGAGCCGGGAGCGGCGCGGGCCGCACGGCGACCGGCGCGGGGGCGGCAGCGGGCACAGCGGCGGCCGGGGCGGCGGCAGCGGGCGCGGGAGCGGCTGGGGCGAGCTGGGCGGCGGCGGCCGGCTGCGGCACCCGGTAGCCGTTGTCGATCGCGTCCCGGTAGGCCGCCCGGCGCTGCGGCGAGACGTAGTTGATGCCGTTCAGCGAGATGGTCATGCCCTTCGCCGGCTCGCTGCGCCACGGCTCGGCCGCGTACCGGTCGGCGGTGGCCACCGGCAGCCCCAGCACCGCGAGTTGGGCCACGGCCTGCTTGAGCACCAGCTCCGCGTCCCGGTTGGCGCCGCCGTCGAGGGCGAGCACCGTGTGGTCGCGGTCGCCGAGGACGCGGCGGACCAGCTGGCTGAGCACGGCGCTCGGGCCGAACTCGACGAAGACCCGGAAGCCGGCCGCGTACAGCTCCTCCACCCGCTCGGCGAAGTCCACCGGATGGATCAACTGCTCGGCCAGCACCCGCCGGTTGGCGTCGAGGTCCGCGCCGTAGACGGCGCCGCGGGTGTTGGCGAGCACCGGGCCGCGCGGTTCGCGCACCTCGGCCGCCTGCACGTGGGCGCGGAAGGCCTCCACCGCGTGGGCGACGTACGGGCTGTGGAAGGCCGCCGAGACCGGCAGCCGGGCGGCCCGCAGACCGGCCTCCTTGGCCGCCGCCACCAGGCGCTCGATCTCCTCGGTGGCACCGCCGACCACGATCTGGTCCGGCGCGTTGCGGTTGCAGACGGCCAACCCGGGCCGGTCGGCCAGCAGTTCCAGCACGCGCTGCTCGGGCGCGGAGACCGCGGCCATCGCACCGGCGTCGAAGCCGGGCTGCTCGGGCGGGGCCATCGCGGCGCCACGGGCGTGGGCCAGCGCGAAGAAGGTGTCGTCGTCGAGGGCGCCGGATGCCCACAGCGCGGTCAGCTCGCCGAAGCTGTGGCCCAGGAACGCCTCGGCCGTGAAGCCGAGTTCGCTCAGGTAGCGGTACTGCCCGACCGACAGCGCGCCGATGGCGGGCTGCGCGTAGGCGGTGCGCCGCAGCGCGACCTCCTGCTCCTGGCGCCCGGCCGCGGTGAACGACGGCGCGGGGAAGGCGACCCGGGAGAGCGTCTCGGCGCCCGCGAACTGCTCGTTGGCCCGGTCGAAGGCGGCGCGCAGCGGCGGCAGCGCCAGCACGGCCGTCTTGCCGGGGTTGACGTACTGGCTGCCCTGGCCGGCGAAGAGCGCGGCCACCTTGCCGGCCTGCACCGCGCCCCGGCGGAAGTACACGCCCTTGGGGTGCGACCAGGACTGCGCCTCCGGCCGGGCGCGCAGCTCGCCCAGCGCCACCTCGCGCAGCGCGGCCAGCTCCTCCTCGGTCCTGGCGACCAGGGCGAGCCGGGCGCGGCCGGCCGGGACCGGACCGCCGGCGGCCGGCGCGCCGTCCGCCAGGGCCGCCGTCAGCGCTGCGGTGTCCGGCGCGTGCCACAGGTGCACCCGGGCGACCGGGAACATCACCTTCAGGTCGGCGCCGTTGCCGTACTCCTCCATCACGACGTGGAAGTTGGTGCCGCCGAAGCCGAACGAGGAGATGGCGGCCCGCCGCTTGCCCAGCTCCGGGTCGCGGATCCACGGCCGCGACTCGGTGTTGACGTAGAACGGCCCGTTCTCGAAGTCGATCGCCGGGTTGGGCTCGTTGACGTTGATGGTGGGCGGCAGCAGCTTGTGGTGCAGGGAGAGCGCCAACTTGATCATCCCGGCCGCGCCGGCAGCCGCCTTGGTGTGGCCGATCTGCGACTTCACGCTGCCCACGGCCGCGTACTTGCGCGCCTCGGTGGCCTCGGCGACCACGGCGGCCAGCGCGCTCAGCTCGGTGGCGTCGCCGACCGCGGTGCCGGTGCCGTGCGCCTCGAAGAGCTCCACGCTCGCGGGCGAGCAGTCGGCGTCGTGGTACGCGCGGCGCAGCGCGACCATCTGGCCTTCCTTGCGCGGGGCGTAGATGGACTTGAACCGGCCGTCGCTGGAGGTGCCCAGGCCCCGCAGCACCGCGTAGATCCGGTTGCCGTCGCGCTCGGCGTCGGAGAGCCGGCGCAGCGCGAGCATGCCGATGCCCTCGCCGATCAGCGTGCCGTCCGCGTCCTTGTCGAACGGGCGGATCCGGCCGCTCTTGGACAGCGCCGGGGTCTTGCTGAAGCAGAGGTACATGAAGATGGTGTTCTCGGCGTCGCAACCGCCCACCAGCATGGTGTCGGCGCGGCCTTCGAGCAGTTCGCTGACGGCGGTCTTGACCGCGCCCAGCGAGCTCGCGCAGGCGGCGTCGACGGTCATGTTGGTGCCGCCCAGGTCCAGGCGGTTGGCGATCCGCCCGGCGACCACGTTGCCCAGCATGCCTGGGAACGAGTTCTCCTCCCACGGGGCGTACGCCAGGCGGAACTTGGCGGCGATCTCCTCGGCGTCCCGCTCGCTCAGGCCGCAGCTGCGCACGACCTCCTTGAGCACCGGGGTCTGCAGGCGCGCGGTGAGCGGCTGGGTCAGCTGGTTGGCGCCGGTGATGCCGAGGACGACCCCGGTGCGCGAGGCGTCGTACCAGGGCTGGTCGGCACCGGCGTCCTTGAGCAGGTCGCGGGCGACGACCAGGCTGAGCAGCTGGAGGACGTCCGTCACCTCCAGGGTGTTCGGCGGCAGGCCGAACTCCATCGGGTTGAAGGCCACGTCGGGGATGAAGCCGCCGCGCCGGGAGTAGGTCTTGTCGGGCACCGACGGGTCCGGGTCGTAGTGCTCGTCGACGTCCCAGTGGGTCGCGGGCACGTCGTCGATGCAGTCCGCGGCCGAGGTGACGTTCGCCCAGAATTCCCGCAGGTCACGGGACTTGGGGTAGAGCGCGGAGAGGCCGACGATGGCGATGGGGTCACGGGCGAGCCGACGATCGAGGTCGGGTTCCTGCGAAGGGTTCACGGCGAGTCTCTCTGGATCTCTCGGGATCTGGACGAGCGGGATCTGGACGAGCGGGATCTGGACGAGCGGGATCTGGACGAGCGGGATCTGGACGAGCGGGATCTGGACGAGCGGGATCTCCGGTCGCGGCGCCCGCAGCGCAGGGCTCCGCCGCCCGGCCGACGGGCGGGCGGGGCCGTGCGGCCGGTCAGTACCGGGGCCGGCGGATCAGTTCGGCGATGACTGCGGCGGCGTCCGGGCGGCTGAGCATCGTGTAGTGGTCGCCCGGTGCGGTGTGCACGGCCAGGCCGTGCGGGGCGAGCTCCGCCCAGCCGAGCGTCTCGTCCTCCGGGATGAGGCTGTCCGCGGCCTTGACCAGGACCAGCGGCACGGACGAGGGCGCCGGGCGGTGCGTGGCGGTGAGCCGGTTGTTGCGCAACAGCCCGTCGACGTAGGTGTCGTAGAGCTTTCGCAGGCCGGGAAGCGGTGTGCCCGCGGCCAGCGCGCCGCAGTCGATCGCGACGTCGAGCAGGCGGACCAGCCCGGTCCCGGTGTCGAGGCCGACGCTTCCGCCGGGGCCGAACGAGACCGTACGGCCGCGCTTGGCCCCCAGGTACATCGCGAACCAGCGCAGCAGCAGGGGCGGGTCGAGCGCGTCGTCAGGCTGCTGGTAGGCGTCGGTGGGGGCGATGCTGTCGAGGAGCACCAGCCGGTCGGGGCACTCCGGCCGCGTCAGGCGCTCGGTCATCGCCTGCGCGAGGACACCGCCGAAGGACCAGCCGACGAAGGTCACCGGGCCGCCGGCCGGCTGCCGCACCCGGTCGGCGCGGTACTCCGCGACCAGCCGGTCCACCAGCGAGGCGACGGTCAGCTCGGTGCGCCCGCCCGACAGCGCGGCTTCGAAGTACTCCGGGACACCGGCCAGGTCGAGGACGACGGCCCCGCAGTCCCCGGGCAGTGCCTGCGTGATGCCACCCCAGACGCTCGACGGGAGCGCGCCGGGGTGGACGGCGTACACGGTGTGCTCCCCGGGGGCGGTGGGCCGGTGCCGGAGCGCCAGCGGTGGCGCGTCCGGACCGCTACCGGCTCCCCGGAGCGCTCCGGCCCTACGCCGAGGCGGCACGCTGCGCGACCTCCTCGGCCAGGTACTCCGCCAGGTCCTTGATGGTCGGGTGGTACCACAGCGTCGTCGTGCCCAGTTCAAAACCCAGCCAGTTCTCCATTTCGCCGGCCAGGATGAGCGCCTCGGTGCTGTCCAGGTCGAGCTCGTCGAAGTACTGCTCCGGCGGAACCGTGGACGGCTCCACCCCCAGCCGGTGGGCAATCTTCTCAATCAGCCACTGCTGGGCTTCGTCGACCGTGATGTTCCCCATTCCGATCCTTTCCCGACCTTGTGATTGGGCTGTCCACGGACGCGCGGAAAACGGCACACCGGGGCCTCGTCGGAGTTTTCACGAATGCCGCGGCCGAATTCGCCGGGCCGTCCGCAGGTCGTGACCATAGGCCGGTGCCGGGTGCCGGGCAACTCGATCCGGAGCCCGAATCGCCCGCTGACACCGATCCTGCTGATCAGTCAGTAGCCAAGAAATCGGGCCGACCGCGCCGAGCTGCGGGATCGTCGGGGTGAACGGCTGACGGGGCGGCCTCCCGTCAGCCTGGCGCAAACGTGTCAGCGCGCCTGTCAGCGCGCCTGTCAGCCGCCTTCAGCCCGGCACTGGCCACCCAGCGTCACCGTGTGCGTCCGGCCCGGCAGGGTCGTCTCGCGGTTCTCCTCGATGTCGCGAACCCAGGCGCCGATCGAGACGCCGGGCATCGAGGCCAGCCGCGCGGCCACCATCCGCAGCGCCAGCGGGCGCCGTCCGCAGGCCTCGGCCAGCGCCGCCGCGGCCTGCGGCTCGGCCGCCGTCCGCTCCCGGCCGAGGAAGGCTTCGAGCAGTTCACGCGCCTCCGGCCCGGACAGGGCGTCAAGGGCGAGCGACCTGGCGCCGTTGCGGGCCACCAGGTCCGTCAGCGGGCGCCGGCTGGTCACCAGCACCAGGTTCCCCGAGGTGCCCGGGAGGAGCGGGCGCAGCTGGGCGGAGGACCGCGCGTCGTCCAGCAGCACCAGGACCCGCCGCCCCGCCAGCACGGTGCGGAAGAGCGCGGACGCCTCCTCCGGGTCGGCGGGTATCCGGTCCCGGGCCACGCCCAGGGAGCGCAGGAAGCACCCCAGGACCTCCCCGGGGCGCGCCGGGCGGCCGGTCCCCGCACTGCCCTGGAGGTCGGCGTAGAGCTGACCGTCCGGGAACCGGTCGAGCGTCCGGTGGGACCAGAGCACGGCCAGGGCCGTCTTGCCCAGTTCGGCCGGCCCGTGGATGGCCGCGACGGCCATCGAGCAGTCCTCCCGCCGCCGCGCCAGCAGCTCGTCGAGCTCGGCCAGTTCG
The DNA here is from genome assembly GCF_043201815.1 of Kitasatospora sp. NPDC048296. NCBI lineage: Bacteria > Bacillati > Actinomycetota > Actinomycetes > Kitasatosporales > Streptomycetaceae > Kitasatospora > Kitasatospora sp. NPDC048296. The sequence goes on along the minus strand of NZ_JBICZB010000048.1, from coordinate 26,457 downwards.
CTCCGGCGGCCGACGAACGGACTGATCAGGGGCGGCAGCTGGGCGGGCGCGGCGATGCCGTCGCGCGCCGGGAACCTGGCTCGCGGCGGCGGGAGGTGCTGCCGCTCGTCCCGGCGTCCCGGCGCCTCGTCGCGTTCCGGCGCCTCGTCACGCCCTGGCGCGCCGGCCTGCCCGGCGACCGCGCCGGACTGGTGCAGGATGCGCCGGCGCGCCTCCCAGACCTCCTCGCTCGGCTCCACCCCCAGCTCCTCGCGGAACTGCCTGCGCAGGTCGCAGAAGAGCCGCAGCGCCGCCGCCCGGCGACCCGAGTCGGCCAACGCGAGCATCAGCCGCGCCTGCACCCCCTCGTGCAGCGGCTCCTCGCAGGCCGCCATCCGCAACTGCTCGACCACGAAGGCGGGCCGGTCCCGGCCGAGCGCCAGGTCCGCGAACTCGACGGCCAGCTCGATCCGTTGCTGGGCGATCGCCACCGCGGCCGGGTGCTGCCGGAGCACCGGCAGGTCCTCCAGCACCGGGCCGCGCCAGTACTGGAACGCCCGGCCGAACAGCTCCAGGGCGAGGGCGGGGTCGCTCTCCCGCGCCGCGGCGGCCCGGCCGCCCAGCTCCTCGAAGCGCAGCAGGTCGAGCATCGCGGGGTGGGCCTCCAAGAGGTACCCGCCGCGCACGGTGCTGATCCGGCAGTGCCGGCCGGGCCCGCCGCCCCCCTTGATGGTCCGGCGCAGCCTTGCCACGTAGCTGTGCAGCAGATCGGTGCCGGAGGGCGGCGCCTCGCCGCTCCACAGCACGTCCGCCATCTCGCCGTGACTGACCGTCCGGTTGGGCTGGATGGCCAGCAGTCCGAGCAGGACGCGCTGCTTGAGCGGTAACGCCACCGCGCGGCCGTCGCACGAGACGGACAGCGGCCCCAGGACCCGGATGTCGTACGGCCCGTCGACCTGCGCGGTCGTCCCGGTCCGACCGGCGTCCTCCTCCCAGGGGGCCTTGCCGCGGTCCAGCCCCACGGCCTGCGCCAACCGGTCGAGCGAGTCGCGGCGCGGCTGCGCCACCCGGCCGGACTCGATGTAGCGCAGGGCGCGGACGCTGAGCCCGGCCCGCTCGGCCACCTCACTCTGCGTCAGACCGGCGGCCAGTCGGGCACCCCGCAGGATCGCCCCCCAGGAGTCCACGGTCATGCCCACAACACTTCCTTCCCCCGACGGGCGCATGACGCACCGTGACGGATCGGCACTGACCGTGCGGGGCGTCGGCGCCGACTGTAGCGAGGCCGCGTGTCATCCGGCACACACAGTGGCGTCACCCCGAGGATGTGAGATGCGACACATCAGTGCCGGTGCCGCCCCCGCAACTGCCTCTCCGGGCGACGGATTTTCCTCCCCCGAGTTGCCGCTCGGCCGGACCGCCGCATCATACGTCGAGGTCGGGCTGCCCTTACCGACTCCGGAGGATGCCGCCAGAATCGATACAGCAAGGCTTCCTCCGATTCATTTACGGTCCGTGTGGTCACGCAATCATGAAGCAGCAGCGGGACACCGGGCTGGATTTATCCCTTCGGCAATGTCCGGTTCACATCGCCATGGCAATGTCTGGTTCACATCGCAGTGACACCAGCATGTCGCACTGTCATGAAGAGAGCGGCTTTTCCACCTGGGTGGCATCTCTTTTGGGGGATTACAAAGCACATGCTGGCGGATACTGCGCACAACTGGCCCCTGACCGGAAGAGAAGTCGAACTAGAGGCGATCGAGGACGCCATCGGCCGCGGCGGCGGAGTCCTCCTGGACGGCGATCGCGGCACGGGGAAGAGCCGGCTGCTGGCGGCGGCCCTGGAGCGGGCCGCGGCCGCGGGCCGGACCGTCATCTCGGTCGGCGGGACGGGACGGGGACGGGAGGACTCCGTCGAAGCCTTCGGATCGCTGACGGAATGCCTGGAATGGTTCACCGCCTCCCGGCGCCGGGAGGCCGTCGCCGACCCCGCGGTGCTCGGCGTCGACGACGCCCATCTCGTCGACGACACGTCAGCGGCCCGGCTGTACCAGCTGGTCGCCTCCGGCCGGCTGGCCCTGGCGACGGCCGTCGAGCGCGGCGCACCGGTGCCGGCCGGGATCGACAAGCTCTGGGTCACCCGCCTGGTGGAGCGCATCGAGCTCGGCCCCTTCGACCGGACCGCGGTCGCCGGCGCCCTGCACGGCCGGCTGGGCGGACACGTCGACACCGCCACCCTGGAGCGGCTCCGGGCCGCCACCGGCGGCAACCCGCTGATCCTGGGTGAGCTGGTCGAGGGTGCTCTCGCGGACGGCTCGCTCCGGCAGGTCAACGGGATCTGGCGGTGGCGGGGCCTGGCCGAACGCCCCACCGAGCGGCTGGCCGCCGTCGTCCACCTCGGCCTGCGCGGCCTCGCCCCGGACGAGCAGGAGCTGGTCAACATGCTCGCGGTCGCGCAGCCGCTGGAGGCGGAGATCACCGACCACTGCGGCCTCACCCAGGCCGCCGAATCGCTCAACCTGCGCGGGGTGGTGGCGGTCGAGTACGGCGGGCACCGGGTGCGGCTGCGGCTGGCGCTGCCGCTGAGCGGGTTCGTGGTGGCCGCCCGGATGTCCGATCTGACCGCGCGCCGGCTCCGCCGCCAGGTGGCCGACTGGATCGAGGGCACCGGCGCCCGGCGGGCGGACGACGAGTTGCGCGTCATCACCCTGCGGCTGGACGCGGGACTCGTCCCCGGGCGGCGGCAGTTACTGCGACTGACGCGCACCGCGTTCCGGCGGCAGGACCTGGCGCTCGCGGAGCGCCTGTGCCGGCTGGCGCTGGACGGCTCCCCGACCGACGCCGGGGGGCGGGCCCGCGACCGGTGTCCCCGGCCCGGTCCGGCTTGGGAGCCGGCGCTGCCGATCGGCTCGACAGCCGGTTCGGGGACCGGCTCAGCAGTCGACTCGACGACCGGTTCGGCGACCGGCCCGGGGACCGGCTCAGCGGGGTTCGGCGCCGCTTCCCGCCCACTGCCGACGCGCGTGGCGTCGGCCGGTGACGAGCCCACGGCGGCCCCCGACGACGTGCCGACCGCCCTGCTGCTGGGCCGGATCCTGGCAGCCCGGGGCCACCACGCCGAGGCCGAGACGCTCTTCGCCGCCGGCCTCGACACCGGCGCCCGGGTGCCGGTCGCCGACCTGCTCGCCGCGGTGCACGGCCGGGCGGCCAACCTGGCCTTCGGCCTGCGCCGGCTGGACGACGCGGCAGCCGTGCTGGACCGGGCCGTGGCGACCGTGGGCGCCGACCGGGCGCCGGCCCTCCAGGGCTCCCGGGCCGTCATCGCGGTCACGGCCGACCGGCTGCACGACGCGGTCGCGATCGGCGACGCGGCGCTGCCCGACGAGTCCGCCGACTCCCCCGTCACCCAGGTCCTGCTGCCGGCGGTGGCCTTCGCCCGGATGCAACTCGGCGACCCGGCCGGTGCGTTGGAGCTGCTGTCGCGGTGCGCGGCGGCCGTGGCCGGCTGGGACGACGACGCCCGGCTGCGCCACCATGTGCTGCTCGCCCGCTGCGCGTTCCTGATGGGCGATCTGCACGGCTGCGAGAGCGCGCTGGAGGCCATGAGCCGGCACGCCGCCGAGGAGGACCACCAGCGCCGGCTCCAGATCGCGGTGCTCCGCTCCCGCCTGTGCCGCGCCGCCGGACGGCCGGACGAGGCGGTAGCGCTGCTGCGGGAGGCGAGCGTGCTCCAGGGGCGGGACGACTGGTTGACCACCCAGGCCTGGACGCTGGCCCAACTCGCCGGCGCGCTGGCCGAGTCCGGTCGGCAGTCCGAGGCGCTGCGCACGCTGGTCGAGGCCCGGCTGGTGCAGAGTGAGGCGGTGGCGCACCCGATCGCCGCCGACGACATCGCGCTGGAGCGCGCCCTGGTCCTGGCCCACTGCGGGGACCGTCCCGGAGCCGCCGGCCAGGCGCTGGAGGTGGCCAGGAACTCGGCGGCGGCCCACCGCACGGCCACCGCCGTGGCCGCCCTGCACCTGGCGGCCCGCGTCGCGCGGGCCGCTCCGCTCACCGCCCAGGCCACCCGGCTGGCCGCGCACAGCAGTTCGGAGCTGGTCCGGTTGCAGGCCGAGCACATCCGGGCGCTCGCCGAGTCCGACGGCGACGCGCTGAGCGCGGTGATGACCCGGCTCCGCGAGCTGGGCGCGCTCCCGCTGGCGGCCGAGGCGGCGGCGCAGGCCGGCCGCGCCTACCGGGCGGCCGGGCAGCACCACAAGAGCCGTGAGGTCCGGAGCGGTTGCGGGGAGATCCTGGCCGACTGCGGTGGCACGCTGCCGCCGTGGTGCGCGGTCGAACCCCGGTGGGAGGGCGCGACCGCGCAGCTGACCACCAGGGAGCGGGAGATCGCCGCGCTCGCCGCGGCCGGGGTGTCCAACCGCGACATCGCCGGCCAACTGGTGCTCTCGGTACGGACGGTGGAGAATCACCTGCACCGCGTCTACCACAAACTGGCGGTCACGGCCCGAGCCGAGCTGGCCCGGGTGCTGGCCCAGGCGGAGGCCGCCGAGCCGGTGCTGCTCAGCGATGTCCGGGCGGCCCCGGCGGCGGCCCCGGCGGCAGGTGCGACGGCCGAACGGACGCGGTCCAGACGGAGACCGCCGGGCGCCACCAAGGGCCCGGGTCGCCGGGCTGCCGGCTGATCCGCCCCGTACCCGCACCCGGGTGTACGGTCCGGCCCGCGGGCCGGACGCTCACCCCGTGCCGGCCGAGCCGGTACCGGACCGCCCCTGGTAGGGCAGGTCATCGCGCACCGCCGCCAGATGGTGCCCGGGCTCGCGCTGGGCCACCAGGGCCGTCAGGTGCTCGACCGCCGCCCGCAGGCTCTGCTGCTCACAGATCAACTGCTCGATCTGCAGCCTCAGTTCGAGATTTTCGGGGGCGCCGGGGAGATCGCCGCCGGACCGCGCCGGAGCCGACCGGTCGGCCGACGCGAGTTGACGGCTTCTGGCGGACAGCAGCGCGACCGGCGCCAGGCCGCGCTCGCCGCCGGGACGACCCCGCTCCCGGGCGGCCCCGGCGGGTTCCTCGACCTTCCGGCCGCACCGCTCGAGCGCGACCGCCAGCTGCTCGTGGAACCTCTCGCGCCCCGGGTGAGTGGTGACCAGTTCCTCCAGCTGTCCCACCACCTGCCACTGCAGGCCCAGCCGCAGCGCGGCGTCGTAGCGGTCCTCCAGCGCCCGCAGCCGCTCCTCCTCCAACTGCGCCGCGGCACCGGCGCAGAGCGGGCCGCCGGCCCCGCCGTCCAGGGCCGGGCCGCGCCACAGCTTCAGCGCCTTGCACAGCAGCGAGTAGGCGGTCCGCGGGTCACTCGCCACCAGCCGCCGCGCCCGGATCACCTCCAACCGGAAGTGCGAGCTGTCGATCTCGTCGGGCCGGGCCTGCAGCAGGTAGCCGGCGCCGCGGGCGATCAGGCGCGGCGCGTTGGCCCGCGCGGGCTCCGCCTCGATCAGCACCTGGCGCAGGCGCGACACGTGCGCCTGGAGGGCGTTTACGGCCTTGTCCGGGGCGTCGCCGCCCCACAGCTCCCGGATCAGCAGGTCGGTGGGTACCGGCGCGCCCAGCCGGGCGAGGAGCGCGCCGAGCAGCATCCGCTGCTTGGGGCTGTTCAACTGGACCCGCCGCTGCCTGGCCTCGTCGAAGATCTCAGCAGGACCCAGGATCCGGAACTGCATCTCTACCCCCATGGCTCGGTGCGGCCCGTGCTGCCCAGCAACCCGAGTCGACCACGAGCCAGGCTCCAGCACGTGAGTACGAGCTACTCAAATGTGTTCGAGCAACTGCCCGGCCACCCCATCTCGCCGCCGCCCCGGGCCGCACGCCCGCCCCGCACCGCGCCCGCAGGTGAGTAGCGGCTACTCAGGTCCCATTGCCCACCCGTGTGGCGGTGCCGCGCTACCCGGCCGTGGCGGGGGCGTGCACCGCGTTCGACCACATGAGCTGGACGGGAACATCGCCACTCCCGTCCGCGAGTTTCACCGACCGGAAAATGGCCGAGATGGGAGCCAGCCCGCGATCGGCCTCGTTGATGGGCAGATCGCCGATCTCGCCCTGGCCGATCTCCGAGTACCAGCCGACCTTCGACTCGTCGTTGAATCGAACGGCGTCCTCGACGTCGGGATCCGTCCGCGCTTCGTTGAGCTCGTGGTAGAAGGTGGCGACGACGTTTTCCCAGGATTCGTTGAATTGGACTATTCCGTTGGATCCTTCCGAAAAGACCCCGACCGCGTAGTAGGTCGTCACGGTCCGGTTGCCCTTGGTCACATGCACCGATCCGTGGTACCCGCCCAGTCCGTGCGTCGAGTCACCGTCATCGTCGTCGATCTTGACCAGGGCGCGGGTGCGGCGGGAGTGTTCCTCTTCGGCGCCGGGCGGGGGCTGGAAACCGGGCGAGAAACCGTCCACGAGGATGACCCCGGGCGGCAGCATCATGTTGATGACGCACTGCCCGGGATCGTTGTCGCCGAGCACCCCGCTCAGGAACAACTGGCCCGCGAGCTCCTCCACCTGATCCTTGAAGAACCGCGATCCCCCCGGGGCGTCCAGGTCCACCACGGCGCGCGGCAACGCCCTGGAGCTGATGCTGTCCGAGTAGTACTGGCCCATGACCGATTGCAACGCGCTGTCCGACATCGCCGCCGCGAGCGCCTTGTCGATGTTGTCCATGTCGCTCTCGGCCCAGGCCGCGGCACCGCCGACGAAGCGGTTGACGAAGACCAGGTCGGCGATCGTCCTTCCGTGATGGTCCTTCAGATCCCAGGTCGGAATCTCATGGAACCCGTCGGCCGTCACCGCGGCGGCCGCGGCCTCCCCGGCAAGCGCGGTCCGCCTGCTCGCGAGCGCCTGAGCAAATCGCGAGCGGGGGCCCACCACAATGCCGCGCGGCCTGATCTCCCCGTTCTCGGAATAGATCATGGCAGATATCCCCTTAGGTATACGCTGGGACAAATGGCGCCACGAAGATGTCGGGGGTCTGGGCACATTCCATTTCTCGCGCACACACCCGTGCGCCCGGCCGGCTGCCAACCGGTGGAACGTGCAGCCAAAGGAGCTGGAGGGCGGACGCCGCACACATTTGCCCCGATTTCAGTCTACCGCCGACGTCCACCGCTGACGTGTCGTAGGGCGCCGCCGTCTCGGCCTGCCGGCGGCTTGTGGGCGTACACGCACTCGTCGCGTCACCGCCGGTCACAGCCCTGTCGGACTCCCCGTGCAGGCGGATCACCCGCGTTCGCCGACCCGCCGAGCGGCGGCCCGGTCGGTCGGCAGCCGCTCGCGGCCGTGCCCGAGGCCCCCGGCGAAGTCGCTCACCGCGCCGCTCACCCGCGCAGGCATCGGTGCCCGCCGCCGTCGTGTCAGCCCGACCTGGCCGGGCCCAGGCGCCTTCGGAGGTGGCGGGGGGTCAGTAGGCAGTGGTCCGCGAGGTCCTCCAGGAAGGCGGCGACGACGGGATCGGGGGTGGTGCGGGTGTAGGCCGTCAAGGCGCGGCTGACCGGGGGGTCCGGGCGCAGGACGGCGCCGTTGAAGCGGGGCGGGACGGTGTTGGCGGGGACGAGGGTGGGGCCGAGTCCGGTGGCGGCGTAGTTGGCGGCGGCAGGAGCCTGCTCGGTGCGGACCGCCACCCGAGGGCGGAAGCCGGCTGCGGCGCAGGCCTGGTCCAGGAGGTCGGCCAGGCCGCTGTCGGGGGTGAAGTGCACCCATTCCCGCTCGGCGAGGTCGGCCAGCCGGACGCGGGGCGCACCGGTGGAGCCGGCCGCGGGATCGTCGGTGTGGGTGATGACGAGGAACTCCTCGGTGCCGAGGTGACGCACCGGCCCCTCCCAGCCGGGCGGTGGCGGTCCGACGGCGATGTCGGCCTGACCGGCGTTCATGGCCGCTGCCAGTTCCTCGGTGCGTCGGTGCTCGAACAGCCGGACCCGCACGCCCGGGTGGTGTCGGCGCCAGGCGCCGAGGGCGGCGGGCAGCAGGCCGTAGCTGATGGAGTAGAGGGTGGCGAGGTGGAGTTCGCCGGTGGCGAGACCGGCGGTACGGCGGGCGGCGGTGGTGGCGCGCCGGGCCTCGGCGAGGGCGGCTCGGGCGTGGGGGAGCATGGCCCGCCCCGCCGGGGTGGGCCGCACGGTGCGGGGCAGGCGTTCCAGCAGCGGGCTGCCGATCTCGCGTTCCAGGGCCTGGAACTGGTGGGAGAGGCCGGGCTGGGTGATGTGCAGGAGTTCGGCGGCACGGGTGAAGGAGCCCTCGTCGACGATCGTCACCAGATATTCGAGCTGTCGCAGCGTTGGCATGTGTCCAGCTTATGGGTTTGATAGGAAACAGTCCTTGGACGCATACCGGCCCCGCTCCGCAGGATGGGGTCATGTCCGGCGAGGCGGTATCGGGGCCTCGCCGCTTCCCGCTACCAAGGAGTTGTCCCCATGTCGAACGCATCCGGCGCCGGTGTCCTCGCGGTCTTCAAGGCGGCCCCGCACGCCACGGACGAGGATTTCGCGAAGGTCATCGACGCGGAGCTGGCCCGGGCCAAGGAACTCGTCGACCAGGGTGTGATCGTGCACGGCTACCACCGCGCGGACTGCGTCGGTGCGGCACTGGTCATGGACGCCGTGACGGTCGAGGCCGCGCGCGAGATCATCGCGACCTTCCCCGCGGTCGCGGCGGGCCTGATCGAGACCGAGACGGTCATCCCGCTGGTTCCGCTGCAGCTGCCGCAGGACTGACGAACCGCGGGACGGCCGGGCACCGCTGCCCCGGCGCTGCCCGGCCGTCCTCCGGAAGCTTGGAGAAGCCTTCCATGCACGATCCCTTCGCACCGTCCGGGCCCGTCCTCGACCCGGCCGCCCGTGCGCTCGCCGACCAGGTGGCGGCCGGGCCCGACCCGCGCCGGCTTCCCCTGTCGGAGATCCGCGCCCGGCTGGACCTGGCCCAGTCCGGCCCGGTCGAACGCCCCGACGCCCACATCGAGGACTTGTCCCTGGCCGGGCCGGACGGCGCGGTCCGCGTCCGGCTGGTACGGCCGACCGCTCAAGGCCCGGCACCGCTGCCGGTGATCCTCTACCTGCACGGCGGAGGGTGGATCGCCGGCAGTGCGATCAGCCACGACCGGCTGGTCCGGGAGCTGGCGGTGGGGGTGGGCGCGGCCGTGGTCTTCGTGGACTACGACCTCGCCCCCGAAGCCCCCTACCCCACCGCCCTCCGGCAGGCCCGCGCGGCAGCCCACTGGGTGGCCACGCACGGCCTCGGGCGCGGACTGGACCCGGCCCGGATGGCCGTGGCCGGCGACAGCGCCGGCGGCAACCTGGCCGCGGCCCTGACCCTGCCGGCCAAGGAGCACGGCGGGTTCGCCTTCCGCCACCAGGTCCTCATCCACCCGCCCCTTTCGGCGTCCTGCGACACCGACTCCTACCGCCGCTTCGCCCGGGGCTACTTCCAGAGCGCCGACCACCTGCGCTGGCTGTGGCAGCAGTACGTACCCGATCCGGCACGGCGGAGCGAGCCGACCGCAGCGCCACTGAACGCCGAACCGCACGAACTCGCGGGACTGCCACCGGCGTTGGTGATCACCGCCGAGGCCGACGCGCTCCGCGACGAGGCGGAGGCGTACGCCGCGAAGCTGCGCACGGCCGGTGTGCCGGTCACCTGCGTGCGCTACCAGGGCACGATCCACGCCTTCGTCGTCCTCGACGCCCTCCGGGAAACCGGTGCCGCCCGCGCCGCGCTCGCCCAGATCGTCGCGACCCTGCGCGAGGCGCTCCACCCACGACAGGAGACCCCGTGAACACTCCCCCGCCCGGGCCCGCGATCACCGTGGGCAACATCGCCCTGTCGTTCCACCGCGCCACCGCGGCCGTCACCCGCCGCGTGCTGGAGGCCCACGGCCACCGGGTCGAGAGCATCGAGGCCCCGCACGAGCAGCTGTTCCGGCTCCAGGCCGCCGGCCGCATCGACGTCCTGGTCTCCGCCTGGCTGCCCTCCAGCCACGACACCTACCTGTCGGCCTACCGGGACCGGACCCACCTGCTCGCTCCCCACTACCACCCCTACTGCGTATGGGCGGTGCCGCCGTACGTCCCGGCCGACGCGGTGCGCGAGGTCGCCGACCTCGCCCGGCCGGACGTCGCCGCCCGCATGACGCGCGCCATCGACGGCATCAACCCGGGCGCCGGCATCAGCCGATTCTCCGCCCGGATGGTCGCCGCCTACGGCCTCGACCGGGCCGGTTACACCTTCACCCCCGGCACCGAGGCCGGGTTCATCGCCCGCGTCGAACAGGGGATCGCCGACCGGGAGTGGTTCGTCATCCCGATCTGGCGCCCCCAGTACCTCAACCGCCGCCACGGCCTGCGCCCGCTGGCCGAACCCCAGGGCCTGCTCGGCACCGTCGACGCCGCCTCCCCCGTGATCCGCCGGGCGAGCCTCGGCCGCATCCACCCCGAGGCGCTGGCCCACCTCGACGCCCTTCACCTGGGCAACGACGGCGTCGAGGAACTCGACGCCTGGATCAGCGCCGACGGCCTCACCCCGCTGCAGGCCGCCGACCGCTACCTCGCGGCCCACCCGTAACCGCCCGCACCGACCCCCCGGAGACAGGGAAATGAACCCGCACCCCGACACCATGCCCGCCGTCGCCTACCGCACCAGCCTGCCGATCGACGACCCCGCCGGCCTGGAGGACCTCGTACAGCCCGTTCCCGAGCCCGGCCCTCACGACCTGCTCGTCCGGGTCGAGGCGATCGCCGTCAACCCGGTGGACTACAAGGTCCGTCAGAACGCCGACCCGGGCGGCGCGCCCCGGGTGCTCGGCTGGGACGCCGCGGGCACCGTGGTCGCCGTCGGCGAGCAGGTGACCCTCTTCCGGCCCGGCGACGACGTCTACTACGCCGGCGCACTCGACCGCCCCGGCGCCAACTCCCGCTTCCACGCGGTCGACGAGCGCCTGGTCGGCCCCAAGCCCGCCACCCTCTCCTTCACCGAGGCGGCCGCGCTGCCGCTCACCTCGCTCACCGCCTGGGAGGGCCTGTTCGAACGCCTGGGCCTGCGCCACGGCGACCTCGAACAGACCGGCACCCTGCTGGTCACCGCCGCGGCGGGCGGCGTCGGCTCCATCGCCACCCAACTCGCCCGCACGCTCACCGGGTTGACCGTGGTCGGCACCGCCTCCCGGCCCGAGAGCGTCGAGTTCGCCCGCCGGATGGGCGCCCACCACGTGATCGACCACCATCGCCCGCTGGTCGAGCAGCTCGCGGACGTCGCACCCGGCGGCATCGACCACGTCTTCGGCACCGCAGGCACCGACCGGAACCTCGCCGCCTACGCCGAGGCACTCAATCCCTTCGGGCAGATCGTCGCCATCGACGACTTCGACACCCTGGAGATCGGCGCCCTCAAGGCCAAGAGCATCTCGTTCCACTGGGAGTTCATGTACACCCGCTCGATGTTCCGGACCCCCGACCAGGCCACCCAGCACCGCATCCTCGCCCAGGTCGCCCGGCTGGTCGACGCCGGTCTGATCACCACCACCGCCACCCGGGACCTCGGCCCGATCAACTCCGCCAACCTCCGCGAAGCCCACCGCCTCCTGGAGTCCGGCACCGCCATCGGCAAGACCACCCTGACCGGCTGGGCGCTCGAAGCGAAGGCTCGGCCTGCCGCGGGGTCCGCCCGGGGCCTCTAGGACGATGGCGTGTACCGCCCGGCGCCATCGGCAGCGCCGCCGTGGCGCAGCGTTTCGAGGGATACGCCGCGTCGGCGCCGTACGAGTTCCCGCAGGGTGCTGACGTTGCGGTAACCGACCCGGCCGGCGATCGCCTCGGCGCTGAGCGTGGTGGTGCGCAGCAGGAAGGTCGCCTCGTCCAGTCGGATGTCCTGGACGAAGTCCAGGGGTGATTTGCCGAGGACGGTCTGCGCGGTGCGCTGGAGAGTCCGCTGGCTGACGCCGAGCGTGCGGGCGGCTTCGGCCAGCGGGGGCGGATCGGCCAGGTGCGCGCGGGCCCACCGTTCGAAGGCGGTCATCAGCGGGTCCGCCTGGGCCAGTTGGGTGGGGAGGGCGAAGGCTGCCTGTGAGGGTCGGTCGCCGATCAGCAGGTAGCGGGCGACGAGGTCGGCGAGGGCCGGGCTGTGGCGCTGCACCACCCACAGCGCGAGGTCGATGTGGGCGAAGGCCGCGCCCGCGGTGGTGACCGGGCCGTCCTGGATCAGCGTCCGGGAGTCCTCCAGCACCACAGCGGGGTAGCGTGCGCGGAAGGCTGGTCCCAGCCACCAGCTCGTGGTCGCTCGCCTGCGTTCGAGGGCCCCCGACTCGGCCAGGAAGAACGCTCCGCTGCACGCGGCGGCCAGTGGGGTGCCGGAGGCGGCGAAGGCGGCGGCGAGGTCGAACAGCCAGGCGTTGGCGGGCTCGCGGACCGCTGCGACCACCCGCTCGGGGGCCTGGAAGCCCACCGCCGGCATCAGCAACAGGTCCGTGCCGTGCGGGAGTTCCCCGACCGGTACGGTCGTCAGGCTCAGCCCGTTCCCCGTACGGACCTGCGGCCCCCCGCCGACCACGGTCACCGAGAACGGTGGCGCGCCACCGTCCCGCGCGCTCAGCGAGTTCGCCGCGCCGAGCACATCCATGATCGCCGAAAGCCCCGAATCGAAGACGCCGTCAACCGCTGCCATCATCACCCGCATGGCGCAAACGGTACTCGAAACGTCGTTTCCGCCGCTCGTGGCGGATCGATCACGGCCCTAACGTCTTTCCCGGGCCGGACGTCCGCCACCGGCCCCACCGCGAAGCCGCAGACGGCATCGCCACTCAACCACTGACCTAGCATGGAGATCCCGTCATGACACTGAAGCTCGGAGTCCTCGCGTTGCTGACCGCCAAGCCGGGCAAGGAGGCGGAGCTTGCCGCCTTCCTGGACGCCGGCCGCGCCGTCGTCGAGGACGAGCCCGGCACCCGGGTCTGGTACGCGTTCCAGGTCGACAGCGCGACCTTCGGCATCTTCGACGCCTTCGCCGACGAGGACGCGCGCCAGGCCCACCTCACCGGCCGCATCCCCGCCGCGCTCGCCGAGGTCGGCCCGGAACTGCTCGCCACCGCCCCCGACATCCGCCTGGTCGACGTCCTCGCGACCAAGAACCCTTCCTGACGCGACGACGCCGGGAAAGCGCCGATCTCCAGTGCTCGCACCCGAGGTGGAGATCGGCGCGCCCGGCCGGCCGCGTCTCCTGGGAGGGCATCCGCCGGAACCGACCAAGAGGAGGACTCCCGTGCATCCACGTCCCCGACGGACCGGGCGGCGGCGCCGACCGGCCACCTCGGCAGCGGTCGGCGCGACCGTCCTGGCGCTGGCGGCCGCCGCCGGCTGCGGCGCGGCACCGGCCGGCAAGCCCCCCGCCCATCCGACGCCCCGACAGCCCGCAGCCGCGGCAAGCGGCCCCGTCGGAGGAGGTGCCGCCTGGACCGGGCAGTTCACCGGCTACGGCTCCCCGTCGTGGCAGCACGCCTGGGGCGTCGCCGGCCAAGGCGCCTGGGGCGGCGACAACCTGGCCGAGGTCTCCGACCCCACCGCCCCCGGCGACGGTTCCGCCCTCCAGGTCACCTACGGAGCAGGCTCCTCGGACAACAAGTGCGCCGACTGCCCCGCCACCGGAGGCGGACAGTTCTACACGGACCTGAACGCCCTCGGCCTGTCCGCACTCGCCCACGGCAGCACCCTCGACCTGGCGTACCGGGTCAGGTTCCCGGCCGGCCGCGACTGGGGCAGGGCCGGGAAACTGCCCGGACTCTACGGGGGCCGGATCGGCCAGGAGTCCGGCGGCAACCACGGCAGCGGCTGGTCCACCCGGTACATGTGGCGCGGCGCGAACGGCGCGCCCGACAACGGCGAGGTCTACCTCTACACGCCCACCAGCTCCGGCCCGACCGGCTACGGCGTGGACGAGGGCCTCGGCGACTGGCGGTTCCTCGCCGACGGCAAGTGGCACACGGTCGAGCAGTTGGTGAACCGGACGACCGGCGACCTCACCGTCTGGTACGACGGCCGGCAGGTCCACTCGGCCCACGGCGAGGCCTCCGGCATCAGCTCCCTCCCCTTCGGTGGCGTCCTCTTCTCCACCTTCTACGGCGGCCACGACACCAGCTGGGGGCCGGCGAGCACCCAGCAGGCCTACTTCGCCGACTTCGCCCTCTCCCCGGGCGTCCAGCACTGACCGTCAGGACGTGAACGGCACCGCCCGGCACGCCCGGTCGACCGGCACGCGGAACCCGGGTCCCGCCCTCGCCGCGGGCGCCCCGGCCGGATCAGCGGGCGCTGCCGATGTTCCGGTCGTGTTCGGCGCCTTCGAGCATGAGGGTGGTCTCCTCGACCCGGCGGAAGCGGCCGTCGGGGGCGAACTCGGCGAAGAGGTAGACCTCCACGCGGACGGTGGAGCCGTCCGTCTTGACGACGGTCATCGTGTGGCGGTCGGCGTAGCGGTCGCCGTCGACGAGTTCGTCGTGGACGGTGATCGAGCCGCCGGCCACGACCGTGCGCAGGTGGGCGATGTGGGCCAGGAACTCCTGGCGGTCGTTCCACTCGCCGTCGGTGCGCTGGCGGTAGTCGGGGGCGAAGTGCCGGTCGGCGGCCTCGTCGAGGTCGAGTCCCGGCGTGAGGAGCAGGTCGGTGAGGGCGGCGGTGATGTCGGTGTGACGCATGGGGGGTTCCTCCGGTGGGACGGCTGGATGGATCGAGAATATGCGTGCCTTAAGCACGCATCTCACCATACAGGAAAAGCGTGCTCGGCGCACGCTAACCTGAAGGGGTGACGAATCCGACCGGACACGAGATCGCCGAGGCCCTGGGACTGCTGCTGCGGCGCAGCACCCGCGCCGGCCTGCACGCCCAGCTGACCGACGGCCTGGGCGAGGCCGTCGACGAGCTCACCTATCCGGTGCTCAGCGGCCTGGCGCGCACCGGCCCGTGCAGCGCCGCCGACCTCGGCCGCGAGATCGGGCTGGACCGCACCACCGTGACCCGCCGCGCCGACCGGCTGGAGGGGGCCGGCCTGCTGCGGCGTGAGGCCGACCCCGGCGACCGGCGGGCGACCCTGCTCGTCCTCACCGAGGCCGGACAGGACGTGGTGCGGGCCACCTGGGAGCGCCTGGCGGCCCGCATCGAGGGCTCCCTCGCCTCCTGGCCGGCAGCGGACGCCCGGGCCTTCGCCCGGCTGTTGCGGTTGTTCGTCGACGAGGGGCCCTTCCAGGCCTAGGACCTGGCGCCGCGCGAAGCGGGCCGCTGTTCCGCCGCGGCTCAGCCCTCCGCCGCCGCCAGGGCCGTCTTCGCCGCGGCCGAGCGGGCCATCGCCGCCAGGACCTCACGCAGCTGGTCGAGAGTGGCCTCGTCGGCCACCCGGCCGCCCTTCATCTTGGGGCCGGCCACCGGGATGGACATCGACTCGGGCAGCACGTCGGCGCCCATCATCCGCAGTGTCTCGGTGGTCCAGGCGCGGGCCCGCTCGCCGCCGGTGGTGGCGGGCGAGGCCGTCACCACGGCGACCGGCTTGCCGACCAGCTCTCCACCCCCGACGATCCACTCCAGGCCGTTCTTGAGCACCCCGGACATCCCGGCCGCGTACTCGGGGCAGGTGATCAGCACCGCGTCGGCGCTCTTCAGCTCGGCCCGGAAGGCCATCACCGAAGCAGGCGGGCCGGCGACCTCCACGTCGTGCTCGAAGTACGGCAGCCCCGCCAGGCCCTCGAATATCGTCAGCTCGGTGCCCGGACCGCACAGGTCGGCGGCGGTGAGCGCCACCGAGCGGTTGAGCGAGCCCTCGCGCAGGCTCCCGACGATCGCCACGAACTTCATTCCTGTCCCATCTCTCGTTCTGCGTACGCCCATTGTCACGCGATCGAGCCAACCGCCGCGCGCCGTACCGCCGTAACGGCCGCCACGATCTGACGACTGACCAGGTGGCGGTGGTCGGCCAGGTAGAAGTGGCCGCCGTGGTGGACGTGCAGTCCCGGTAATCGCGGTCATCGATCCCCGCGACCGTAGGGAGGTGCCGGCCGGCCCAGGTCCGGGGAACTGCCCCGGGCCGTCGCGGCGCGGCTCCCGGAACCCCCTAGACTCACCCCCGGCCACAGCGCGGAAGGCGGCCTCACCCCCTGAATACCGAAGCACCCCGAGCGAAGGAGCGTCCGGCCGCCCATGGCTGACGAGATCACCGTCGAAGCCCTGTCGCACCCGATCACGGAGCCGGAACGGGAGCCGGAAGCGGAACCGACAGGCCCTGCCCGCCACCCGATCGGCTCGCTCGGAGTCCTGGTCGGCGGCATGCTCGCCGTGCTGGTCGGACGTCACGTCCTCGGCGACTGGACGGGACCGGCGTGGCTGGAGGCCTGGGGCGCGGTCTTCGTCGCCGTCTGCGTGCAGGCGCTGCCGTTCCTGCTACTCGGCGTGGTGCTGTCGGCGGCGATCGCCGCGTTCGTCCCGGCCCGCCTGCTGGAGCGGGCGCTGCCGAGGAACCCGCTGCTCGCCGTACCGATCGCCGGTGCGGCCGGAGTCGTGCTGCCGGGATGCGAGTGCGCCTCGGTGCCGGTGGCCGGGCGGCTGATCGCGCGCGGGGTGGCTCCAGCGGCCGCGCTGGCGTTCCTGCTCTCCTCACCGGCCGTCAACCCGGTGGTGCTGGTGGCCACCGCCGTCGCCTTCCGGGGGCAGCCCGAACTGGTGGCCGCGCGGTTCATCGCCTCCCTCGCGACCGCGGTGGTGATGGGGCTGCTCTGGTCGCGGTTCGGCCGCCCGGAGTGGCTCAGGCCCAAGGTGCCGTCGAGCGGGCCGACCGGGTGGCCGGCCTTCCGGGCCTCATTGGAGCACGACTTCCTGCACGCCGGCGGCTTCCTGGTGATCGGCGGGATGACGGCGGCCACCCTCAACGTCGCCGTGCCGCGCGGCCTGCTCAAGGACCTGGCCGGGCTGCCGGGCGTCTCCGTCCTCGTACTCGCCGCACTCGCCGTCCTGCTCGCGGTCTGCTCGGAGGCGGACGCCTTCGTCGCGGCCGGGCTCACCTCCTTCTCCACCACCGCCAAGCTCGCGTTCATGGTCGTCGGCCCGATGGTGGACGCCAAACTGATCGCCCTCCAGGCCGGCACCTTCGGACGGGCCTTCGCCTGGCGCTTCTGCGCCGCCACCTTCGTCGTCGCCGTCACCGCGGCGACCCTGACCGGCTGGTGGCTCCTGTGAGGCGCGAGGTCCGGGCGCTGCTGCACATCCTGGTCGGCGCGGCGGTGCTGCACATCTCGCTCTTCAGCGAGCTGTACCTGCGGTACGTGCGCAAGGGCCTGCGGCCGTACCTGATCGCGAGCGGCGTACTGCTCGTCGTGGTCGGGCTGATCGGCGCGGTGGTCGCCGCCCGGGAGTTGTTCCGGCCCGGCCACCGCGGGGACACGGACGACGGACACGAACACGGACACGAGCGCGGGCACGAGCACGGGCACGAGCACGGGCACGAGCACGGCGCTCCCCGCACCGCGTGGCTGCTGCTCCTGCCCGTACTGGCGATCTACCTGCTCCAGCCCCGGGCGCTCGGAGCCTTCACCGCGCAGCACTCGGACAACACCGCCGTCAAACCCGCCGAGGCGGCGGGCGGCTTCGCGCCGCTGCCCGCGACCGACCCGGTCGGCATGCGGCTCGCCGACTTCGACTCCCGCGCGCTCTGGGACAGCAACGGTTCGCTCAAGGGCCACCGGATCCGGCTCACCGGCTTCGCCACGCCCGGCCCCGGCGACGGGAGTTGGGACCTCGCCCGGCTGACGATCTCCTGCTGCGCCGCCGACGCGTCGAGCAGCAAGGTCGTGATCCACGGCGCCGGCGCACCGCCCGAGGGCGCCTGGGTCGAGGTGACCGGCGAGTGGCAGCCGGACGGCGCGAGCGGCCAGGACGGCGCGGTTCCCACCCTGACCGCGACCCTGGTCCGCCGGATCGCCGAACCGGAGAACCCCTATGAGTGAGCGCCCGCCGGCTCCGACCGGCAGACCCACGGGCCCCCGCCGCGGCACGGCCACCGTACTCGCGCTCGGTGTCGTCGCCGCGCTCGCCTTCATGCCCGCCGTCCCCGACCACCGAAGCGGCCCGGGCACGCCCGCCGCCACGTCCACGCCCGGCGCCGACGCGACGGACCCGACCGTCACCGTGCTCGGCGACGGGTCGACCTCCGACACCGGCCCGCAGCCGGGCCAGCCGGCTCCCGTCCGGCTCAAGCTCGGTGAGCAGCCACCGCAGTTCGTGGTCTTCTCCTTCGACGCCCCCACCGAGGACGGCAACCATCTGTTCTCCGGCGCCCGTACGTCGGCCAGGTCGAGCGGCGCCGACGTGACGTTCTTCCTGCGCGGCGTCGATGTGCTGCCGGCTTCGGTGCGGTGGCAGTACCAGCCGCCACAGCACGAGGTCGGCACCGCCGCCGTCCCCTTCCCCACCGACGCCCAGGTCCGCGCGACCCTGCAGCAGCTCGGCCGCGCCTGGCTGGACGGCGACGAGATCGCCGACGGCTTCATCGGCCAGTTCTGCGGCCCCGAAGGCGGACGGGACTGGTCAACCACCGACTGGCAGAGCGAAATCGGCCAGGGCTACTCGATGGTCAACTTCTGGAAGACCGGGACGGGCTTCACCGACCTGCCCCCACTGCCCTTCGACTACCAGACCGAACTGGCCGGCGGCCGCGCCCCGTGTCTGGAGGGCCGGCCGAACCTGCTTCCCGCCGAGAAGGACGCCGGCTGGCGCTACGACGCCAGCTCGCCGGGAGACACGCAGCGCTGGCCGGCCCGGATCGACGGCATCTGGGAGTTCCCGCTCCAACGGATCCCCTCCGGGGCAGGCGAGGTGCTCTCCGCGAACCAGCCCCCGCAGACGTACCTGAACGCCTTCGACCGCGTCTACCACGGCAGCCGCGCGCCGCTCGTCATCGACACCGATCTCGCCCCCGGGCACGGCACCGGCCCCGACCTCCAAGCGGCCGAGACGGCCATGAAGGACCTGTGCCACCGCGACGGCGTCCGCTGCGTGTCCTTCCGCCAACTCGCCGACTGGCTCGACGCCCAGGACCCGGGCGTCCTCGACCACCTCCGAGCCCTCGGATCGACGAGTACACCCAACTGGGCCGCCGTCGTCGGTCCGTAGCGTTGTGGGCCTGTCCACGGAAGGCGCCGGTGCCACCGGGGTCGATCGCGGATCAGCACCTGGCATGTTCGACTCCGGCTCCGAAGGGAGTACGTGCCCGGGGGCGGTGGGGCCGCGCTCGGGCCACGATCGGACCCCCTCCGCCTCGCCGCCACCCGGGTGCCGTCATGGTCGACCGGCCACCCCAAAGGGTGGGGCCCGGCGGCAGGAGCCGCCGGGCCGAACGTTCGAACGGACCAGGGGTCAGCTGGTCTGGATCGCGGTGTCGTCGATGACGAAGCTGGTCTGGAGGGAGGAGTCCTCCACACCGGTGAACTTCAGCGTGACGCTCTGCCCGGCGTAGGCCGACAGGTCGACCGTCTTCTGGGCGTAGCCGGTGTTCTTGTCGAGGTTGGAGTAGGTGGCCACCGCGGTGCCGTTGACGGTCACGGTGAGCTTGTCGTACTGGGCCGTGGTGGTGGTCTCGGCCGTGTCGATGTGCAGCCAGTAGCTCAGGGTGGCCTTGCAGCCCGTGGGGATGGTGACGGTCTGCGCGAGGGTGTCGGTGTGCGCGGTGCCGTAGCCGTCCAGCCACGCCTTCCAGGAGCCGCTGTGGGCCGGCTCGGACGCCGAGTTGTCGATCACACCGCTGGTCGCGGTCCACGGCGCGGCGGAGCCGGTCTCGAAGCCGGGGTTGCCGAGCAGCTGCGCCGGGGTGCAGGAACCGCCGGTGCCGGTGACCGTCCAGCCGAAGCTGGTGGAGCCGGCGGCGCCGGTGGTGTCGGTCGCGGTGACCGTCACGCTGGAGGAGCCGGCGGTGGTGGCGGTGCCGGTGATCAGGCCGGTCGAGGAGTTGATGGACAGGCCGGCCGGCAGGCCGGTGGCCGCGTAGGTGAAGCTCTGACCGGAGGCCGAGTCATTGGCCTGGACCTGCAGGCTGACCGAGGAGCCCTGGGCGGTGGTCTGGTTGCCGGGGTTGGTGACGCTCACCGTGTTGCCCGTCGAGCCGCCGCCCACGATCGGGTGGGAGATGGCGCAGGCGTTGGTGTCGTTGGACCAGCTGGCCTGCTCGGCCCAGGTGCCGAAGGTGCCGAAGGTGATGTTGGCCGCGCCGCCCGCGGTGCCCGGGGACAGCCAGGCACACTCGTCGGAGTTCTCCTGGCCGTTGTACGAGCTGCCGGACACGTGGTTGGTCCAGCCGCCGGCCGGGTTCTGGTCCGACATCATCTCGTGCCACTCGTGGCCGAGGGTCATCGTCCAACCGTCCAGCGTTCCGGGCGAGTTGACGAAGCCGACGCCGCACCCGGCGCCCGAGTCCATGTTGTAGGGCTGGTTGCTGAACGCGATGTCGCCGTACGGGGAGGTCACCGCGCCGCCGGTCAGCGTGGAGTCACCGTTGTAGTCGTGCCACGCGCAGTACTGGTTCTGGTAGTTGTCGGGGTTGGTGCCGTGCGGCGACAGGATCACGTAGTAGGCGTCCCGGTTGGACGCCGCCGTGGTGTTGCCGAAGTGGGCCGCCGCGTTGACGCCTTCCTGACCGAGCTGGTGGCCGGTGGCGGCGCTCGGTGACGCCGCCGCGTTGTCGTACCACACGCCGGCGAGCACCCCGCCGCTCTGGTACGGGACGAAGTTCGCGTTGGAGGGGCAACTGGTGGCGCCGGCCGCCACGTTCGGCCCGTCGCACCACTGGGTCAGGTCCGCGGACCAGAGTTCGTTGCCGGTGCCGATGCCCTTGAACATCTGCTGCGCGGCGCCCGCCGCCCCGGCCGAGTCGCCCGAGAACTTCGCGTTCCCGTTGGCGTCCGTGCTCTGCGTCCCCCACTGGGAACCGTAGAACACCAGGTAGACCTTGGAGTGGCCGCTCTGGACACCGATCCCGTCGATCCCTCCGCCGTAGGAGAGGGTCTGCGGTCCGGTGGCCGCGCCGGCGGTGGACTCCTGGTGGGTGGAGGCCCACTGCTTCATCTTGTCGTTCTGGGCGATGGTGGGCATGGCACCATGCCGGTAGGGGTGCTGGTAGGCGGGGCTGTACGGGTTGGTCACGGAGCCGCTCTGCGGCGAGGCCGGCTCCTCCGCCGCCTGGGCGGCGCCGGTGGTGGTCAGCGCAGCGGTGACGAGGGACAGCGAGGCGACGGCGGCCAGGGCCAGTCGTCTGGTCGCACGGATGCGGGGAATGCCCATGTGTGGGGGTCCTCTCTCCTGCCGTCTCCGGTGCCGGTCGGCCCTGATGACGGCTCGGGGCATAACGGGATACGGCAATCACACGGGCGGGAGGCGCGAGAACGGTGGGGCGGCCCGTGCTTGCCGGCTGTGCCATGGGGGCTGACAGGCATCGTCCGACGCCACGTCAGCGGCTGAGCAGCAACGCGATGGTGGAGCAGCGGAACCAGCGCCGGCCACCGACCCGAGGGCTCTGGCAGGGGGCGTGAACGGAAGAAAAGCAGCGGTGACAGGCCTCAGTCAACGGGTAGCGCAAAAGAGGTTCCTGCTGCGCCGCCGAAACCTCCGAAAGGGAAGAATCTGACGAGGAATCGGCAATGGGATATCCTCGCAGTCAATTATTTCGGTATCTCCGGAATGGAGCGAAGCCCGGGCCGCCGGCCCGACGTGATCGGCAACGCCCAGTTCGCACCGGCCCACTGCAACACCAACGACCCCGCCGACCAGCCAGTGCCCATCCCCGTCCGGCTCCCCCACCCGAGAACACCGGGAACTCGCTCACCTCGAAGTCCCAGGAGACTCGCCACGACCAAGAGCCCGATACAGAAGGCACGTTGACACCCACGCCCGGCTGGTGACGCGATCGAGGGAGATGCCGCCCCACTCCTGCCGTCCACCGACCGGTGGACCCCAGGTTCAACCGGCCGGGCGTGTCGGGCGCCGCCTCCGGCCGACCAGGATCTCAGCCATGAGTCAACTCCCTGTGCGGATAGCCCGATGGAGCGCCCGGCATGCGTGGCGCGCGATCGCCGGCTGGTTCGCGTTCGTCATTCTCTGTCTCGGTGTCGGCATCTCGGTCGGCTCCCATGCAGCCACTACCGAGGATTACCGGGTCGGTGAGGCGGGGCGAGCCGAGGCGATGGCGGCCGAAGGGGGACTGCAAACCAGGCCCACCGAACAGATCACGATCTACGCCAAGTCCGGCCCCCTGAACACGGCCGCAGCCGGTTCCGCAGTCCGGGAGCTCACCGAGCGGATTCAGCGGCTGCCCCAGGTGGACAGCGTGGCGGCTCCGGTCCGCTCCAAGGACGGCACGGTCCTCAGGGTCCCGGTGGTCCTGAAGGGTCCCGAGCTGGACGGCAAGAAGAACGTCGTCCCGCTCCTCGAACAGACGGCGAAGGTGCGCGCCGGGCACCCGGACCTGGCCGTGGAGGAGGCCGGCTCCCCCTCCATCAGCAAGGGCGTCAACGACCAGCGTGGGAAGGACCTCACGCTCTCCGAGCGCATCACACTGCCGGTCACGCTCATCACCCTCCTGATCGTCTTCGGATCGGTGGTCATGGCCGGCGTGCCGATGTTGCTCGCGCTCTCCTCGATCGCCGCCGCCCTGGGGTTGTCCATGGTCGCGTCCCACGTCCTGCCCGACCCCGGCGTCGGGACCAACATGATCGTGCTCATCGGCCTGGCGGTGGGCGTCGACTACACGCTCTTCTACCTCAAGCGTGAGCGCGAGGAACGAGCCCGCGCCGGCGGCCGCCTCAGCGCGGAAGCCCTGGTGGAACTGGCGGCGGCGACCGCAGGCCGGGCCATCGTGGTCTCCGGCCTCGCGGTGATCGTCTCCACCGCCACCCTGTATCTGGCCACGGACGTCATCTTCTCCTCGCTGGCGACGGGCACGATCCTGGTCGTGGCGGTCGCCGTGGTCAGCTCCCTGACCGTGCTTCCCGCGCTCCTCGTGAAGATCGGACACCGGACCGAGCGCCGTGCGGCCCGCCGGGCGAGCCGCGGCAAGCCGGTCCGTACGAGGCGGGCGGAGGCTGGAACGGGCCGGCTGTTCGGCACCCTGCTGCGGCCCGCGCAGAAGCGGCCCGCCCTCACGCTGTGCGTATCAACGCTGGTCATGCTCGCCCTGGCCGCGCCCGCGCTCGGTCTGAAGCTCGTCGACCCGGGCAAGGACACCTTCTCCCGCGACATCCCGGCCATGCAGGCCTACGACCGGCTGACCGCAGCCTTCCCGGAGCTCCTGGTCACGCACGAGGTCGTCGCCCGCTCCGCGCCGGACCGGGCCGCGCAGGTGCAGCACGTTCTGGCGGACCTCGGCCGGCGGGCGCAGGCCGACCCGCTGTTCGCCGGGAACGCCGAACCGACGGTTCGTACGTCCCCCGACGGCCGGATCAGCGTCCTGGAGCTGGCCGTCCCCTTCCCCGCGAACTCCGCCCAGGCGATCCAGTCGCTCGACCGCATCCGTGAGGACTATCTGCCCGCCACGGTCGGCAAGCTGCCCGGCGTGGAGACGGCGGTGACCGGTGACGTGGCCCGGGGCCGCGACTACGTGGATCACGAGAACGGCAAACTGCCGCTGGTCATCGGGTTCCTGCTGCTGGTCACCTTCGCGATGACCGTGTGGGCGTTCCGTTCGGTGGTCATCGGCCTGATCGGCGTGGTGCTCAATCTGCTGTCCGCCGGGGCCTCGCTCGGCCTGCTGGTCGTGTTCTTCCAAGGGACTTGGGCGGAGGGCCTCCTGGGCTTCGATTCCCTCGGTGCGATCGCGTCCCGGGTACCGCTGTTCCTCTTCGTGATCCTCTTCGGCCTGTCGATGGACTACCAGGTCTTCGTGGTCAGCCGGATCCAGGAGGCCGTGCGAAACGGGATGTCGGCGCGTGAGGCGGTGCTGGAGGGCATCGGCCGGTCGGCCAAGGTGGTGACCAGCGCGGCGATCGTGATGGTGACGGTGTTCGGCGCCTTCGTCGCCCTGCACCTCACCGAGATGAAGCAGATGGGCTTCTGCCTGGCGGTGGCCGTACTGCTGGACGCCGTGGTCATCCGGCTGCTGGTCCTGCCGGCGCTCCTGCTGCTCCTCGGCGACCGCGCATGGTGGCCGTCCCGACCGGCGCGACGGGCGCGGACCTCCGTCCCCGCCGCCGTCACGCTGGAAAGCATAGGCTGACGATCATGATTCAACGGCCGCAGCCCGACGACCGGTTCCGGATACGGACGCTTCACCGGTGGTACGCAGTCTCCTGGGTGCTCCTGGGCTTGTGTCCTCCGGTCATCTCCGTGCTGGACAAAGCCGGAACGAGCAGGTTCTGGTGGTCGTTGGCGCTGCCGGCCGTGATCGCCCTCTGCTACGCGATCGTGGTGGCCTACCCCGGCAATCCCGTGCTGCGCCCGCACACCTTCCTGGGTGTGCTCACCCTCTGCCTGGGCGGGATGTCCTGCGCGCGTGGCGACGGTGCGGCGCTGTTCATCGTGTCGCTCCCGCACTTCTGGCTCCTCGCCAAGAGCCCGCGGCACTCGATCGCATTCAGCGGGATCGCCGCCACGGCCACCGTGGCCGGCATCACCATCCACCGCGGTGCGGACGCGGACTTCTTCACCGGCAACATCATCTTCACCCTCATCGGCTGTACCGCGGGCGTGCTGCTCGGACTGGGGGTGGTCCGGATCGTCCAGCAGAGCGACGAGCGCGCCCGCCGCCTGAGTGCCGAACTGGAGAGCGCCCAACTGCGCCTGCTCGAGGCCCACAAGCTCCAGGGCGCCACGGAAGAACGCGAGAGGCTCGCACGGGAGATCCACGACACCCTCGCCCAGGGCTTCGCGTCCATCATCGTGCTGGCGGAAGCGGCCCGCTCCAGCCTCGACACCGATCCCGGCAAGAGCGCCCAGCAGTTGCTCTCGATCGAGAACACCGCACGCGAGAACTTCGCCGAGGCACGCGTCCTCGTCGGCTCCGCCCCGCAGAGCGGTCTCGCCCCCGGCTCGGTCGCGGGGACCCTACGCCGGACACTCGACCGGTTCACCGAGGACACCGGGCTCACCGTCACCGCGGACCTGCCGGAGGTCGAGTGCGACCAGCCGACCCGGATCGCACTCCTGCGCTGCGTCCAGGAATCCCTGGCCAACGTCCGCAAGCACGCGGCCGCCTCGGCGGTGGACGTCGTCCTCGCGCTGCACGCGCACGGAGTCGAGCTGGAGATCACCGACGACGGCCGTGGCTTCGTGGTCGAGGACTCCCGCGGCTTCGGGCTCAACGGCATGCGCAAACGCCTCGCCGAACTCGGCGGAGAACTCACCGTCACCAGCTCGGTCGGGGACGGCACACGCGTCCTCGCCGCGATTCCCACGAACGGTCAGGTGTGACATGCCGGAAGACGTGCTCCGCATCATCGTGGTGGACGACCACACGGTGATGCGGGCCGGGGTCATCGCCCTGCTGGCCTCCGAGCCCACCATCGACATCGTCGGCGAGGCGGGCGACGGCCGCGCCGCCGTCGAGCTCGTCAAGCGCCTGGAACCCGATGTGGCGCTGATCGATCTGCGCATGCCCGTCCTCGACGGGGCGAGCGCCACCGCCGAGATCGTCGCCGGCCGCCCGCGGACCCGGGTGCTGATCCTGACCACGTATGACACCGACGCAGAAATCGAGCGCGCGGTCGAGGCCGGCGCGATCGGGTACCTGCTCAAGGACACCACGCGTGACCAGCTCGTCGACGCCATCCGATCCGCGTCCCGAGGCGAGACCGTCCTGGCGCCGCGGGTCGCGGAGCGGCTCGTCGCCCGGATGCGGCAGCCCGCCCCGGCGGCCCTGACCACGCGTGAGGTCGACGTGCTGAGCGCTGTCGCCGACGGGCTGTCCAACGTGGAGATCGGCCGACGGCTGGTCATCGCAGAAGCCACGGTGAAGACCCATCTCCTACGGATCTTCGCCAAGCTCGACGTCAGCGACCGCACGCATGCGGTGGTCGTGGCCCTCGAACGCGGGCTGCTGGTCAGACGCTAGCGTGCCGAAAGACGATGCTCACCGTGTCCTCGGCCGGGCCACCGCCATCGAGGTCGGCCACCGCTCGGCCCCTCCGTCGAGTGGCCGGCGCAGAGCCGGCCGGCCGCTCTCCGGAAGCGGTCAAAGGATCGGCTCGCAGCCGATCGCCTTGCCGCCGGCGGTGAGGAACTGCTTCCAAGTCCCTTCCGAGTCGGGGAAGAGTCCCTGGAGGGAGATGTCGGAATCCATCCGGAAGTAGGTAGGCCTGCCGTGGCAGGTCGCCACCACCTCCCTGTCCCGGATGGGCGAGCCCGCCCACTGAGGACGTTTCATCGTGATTCGTGCAGGTCATCGGCCCTGGTGTGGCGAGCCGTTGGGATGCTCGCGCAGTTCATCACGGTGATCACCGCGCGG
>NZ_JBICZB010000047.1:0-63705 GCF_043201815.1 Kitasatospora sp. NPDC048296 | reverse complement strand
GCGATGTCGCTGTCGCGTTCACCGAAGACGGCCTTGCCGCCTGGCCACATGCTGTCGAGCAGGGCGTCGAGCTGGTTGACGGCGGCGACCTTGGCCTCGACGTGGTCGGCCCGCTGGCGGGTCAGCGCCTGCGGTTCCAGGGTCCGGGTGTCGGTCGGGGTGATGCGTCGCAGCTGGTGGCCGTCGGTGCGCAGGTGGTCGGCGAGCTTGTGGCTGTCCCCGGCTTCGGTCTTGGCCTTGGAGGCGCCCCAGCGCGGGCGCATCGCGTGGAAGGCGTTCGGGTGCACCGGCACCACCGGGTGGCCGGCGGCCAGCAGCCGGTCCACCACCAGGCCGCGGGTGGTCTCGATCGCCACCGGCAGCTCGGCCGGGTCGCCGTGGCGACGCAGGCGCGCCAGGGTCGCCTCGATGCCCTGCTCGGTGTGCGCGAGTTCCCAACGGTCCACGCGGGTGCCGGAGTTGTCCATGACGGTGACGTCGTGGGTCTCGGTCGCCCAGTCCCATCCGATGAACACGAAGGTCGTACTCCTGTGACGTCGACGGAGCACCTGCCCGGTGGTGAGGTCGTCTGCCGGGAGCTCATTAATCGGCCCTCTGCGGGGCGTGTCCCTGAAGCCGATCAGACGGCCTCGGCCCGGCGGGGCTGGCATAACTCACGCTGGCCGTCGAACGGCACGCGCGTACGGCCATGCACCCACCGGGACCGAGAGGTCACAACCCTACCGAAGAGGGCTGCAGAAGGGATGGTCCTCTAATGAGCGCTCTGAGCAAGGTGGTGCGCGCCGGGGTCGGCCGTAAGCGCGTGCAGACCCTGGTCATGGTGCTGACCACGATGATGTCCGTGACGGCGTGCATCCTCGCGGTCGGGCTGCTGGTCGCCGCCCAGGGCCCGTACCAGCGCTCCTTCACCGACCAGCACGGCGCGCACCTCAACGTGCTGTACGACCGGACCAAGGCGAGCCCCGCCCAGCTCGCCGCGGCCGCCCACACGCCCGGCGTGACGGCCTCGGCGGGCCCCTACTCGGCGGTCACCGTGCAGCCGCGCTCCGCTCCGGGCACGCGGATCCCGCCGGCCGGCAGCCTGCTGCCGCCGATGACGCTGGTCGGCCGCGCTCAGGACGGCCCGATGGACGGCCTGCGGCTCACCATGGGCCACTGGGTCACCGGTCCCGGTGAAGTGGTGTTCCTGGACGGGCACTCCCCACTGGCCGTCGGCGACAGCATGCAGTTCCCGGATCTGCCGGGGCACCCGACGCTCAAGGTCGTCGGCCTGGCCTCCTCGGTCTCCTGGAGTGCGGACGGCTGGATCGCCCCCGAGCAGGTGGCCGGGCTGACCGCGCCCGGCACCACACCCGCCGCCCAGTACCTCTACCGCTTCGCCCACGCCGACAGCGACGCCGAGGTGGAGGCCGACCACGCCGCGCTGGCCGCCGCGGTGCCGAACGGCGCGCTCACCAAGGCCACCTCCTACCGGCCCGCCCGGGAGGAGGCCAACCGGACGGCCTCGACCTTCGTCCCGTTCGTCACCGCCTTCGGAGTGCTCGGCCTGGCCATGTCGGTGCTGATCATCGGGGTCGTGGTCAGCGGCGCGGTGAGCGCCGCCACCCGGCGGATCGGCATCCTCAAGTCCCTGGGCTTCACCCCGGCCCAGGTGGCGCGCGCCTACGTCGGCCAGGCGCTGATCCCCGCCGGGGTCGGCACGGCGCTCGGCGTGTTCGGCGGCAACCTGCTCTCCGTTCCGGTCCTCGGGATGGCCCACAAGGCCCTGCGCGGCGGGTTGCTCGGCATCCCGCTCTGGGTGGACGTGGTGGTCGCGGTGGTCGCCCTGGGCGCCGTGACGGGCACCGCGCTGGTACCGGCGCTGCGGGCCGGGCGGCTGCGGACAGTTGAGGCGCTCGCGGTCGGCCGGACGGCGCCGGGTGCCAAGCGAGCGGCCGCCGCCGGCACGACGGAACGGGCCGGAGCGACGGGCCTGCTGTCCCGGGTGCAGAACCGGATCAGCCGGCTGCCGGTGCCGCGTGCGCTCAGCCTCGGGCTGGCGTCCCCGTTCAACCGGCCGGGCCGCTCGGCGACCACCGCCGCGGCGGTGGTGCTCGGCACGGTCGGGGTCACCCTCTGCGTCGGTCTGACGCTGTCGCTCGGCTCCCTCCAGGACGGCCTGACGGCCGACCGGGCGGGCAAGGTGCTGGTCCAGCCACCGATCGAGGGCTCCGACAAGCCCGTCGACCACGTGGACGAGGCGGCCGTGGTGAAGGCGATCGAGTCCCGCCCCGGCACCCGGGCCTGGTACAGCAGCGTGCCGACCCCGGTCACCGTGGCCGGGAACACCGGGCGCTCCCAGGTGGTCGCGTTCACCGGTGACGTCTCCTGGAGCGGCTTCCAGCTGGCTTCCGGCCGCTGGTTCCACGGCCCCGGCGAGGTCGTGGTCGGCGCCACCTTCCTGCGCGCCAACCAGGCGAAAATCGGTGACACCGTCACCCTCAGCGACCAGGGGCGCAGCACCCCGGCGAAGATCACCGGCGAGGTGGTGACCACCGAGGACCTGGTGTTCCTGGACCGGGCGGCGCTGACGCCGCTCGGCGGTGCGGTCCACAGTGAGGCGCTCTCCTTCCACATCGACCTCACCCCGGGGACCGACGCGAAGTCCTACGCCGACGGGCTGGACCAGGTCGTGGAGCAACAGGGCCTGAGCGCGGACCCCGGTGAGGAGCACATCAACATCGTGGTGCTGGCGATGAACACCCTGGCGGGCACGCTCACGCTGCTGCTCTCCGTGGTGGCAGGGCTCGGGGTGCTCAACACGGTGCTGCTGGACACCCGGGAGCGGGTGCACGACCTCGGAGTGCTCAAGGCGCTCGGGATGTCGCCCCGGCAGACGGTCGGGATGGTGCTCACCTCGGTCTGCGGCAGCGGGTTGGTGGCCGGGCTGATCGGAGTCCCGATCGGGATCCTGGTGCACCACCAGGTGATGCCGGCGATGGCCGGCGCCGCCGGGATCGGGGTGCCGGACGCGGACCTCGCCGTGTTCGCCCCATCGGTGGTGGGGCCGCTGATACTCGGCGGCCTGGTGCTGGCGCTGCTCGGCGCCCTCCTGCCCGCGACCTGGGCGGCCCGTACCCGGACGGTCACGGCGCTGCGGACGGAGTGACGAGGGACGGAGTGACGGCGGGGGCGCGGGTGGTCGGGCCGGAAGGGTCGGGTCCGTCCCCGGTCCTGCCCGCGCCCACCCCGCCCGGCTCAGGAGAGCCGTGCCGCCGCGTACGCCTCCATGGCGGCGCGCTGGTAGGCGGCCAGGCCCGGGGCGATGGTCTCGTACGCGGTGCTCCACATCTCGTTCTCCGTGCAGGAGCGGGCGATCGCGAGGTACTCCTCCACCGGGACGGCCCGGAGCCCGCTGAGCAGCTGGTACTCCTCGTCGATCATGTGCTGCGTGGGCTCGGCGTCGGCCGGGTGGCCGCCCGCCATCAGCTCCGCCAGGCGGACCATCCGCGCGGTCCGTTCGCGCTGGCCGGTCTCGACCTCCGCCGGGGTCATCGCGGCGGTCGCACGCCGGGCCGCCTCGGCGTGCTCGGGGAAGTCACGAAGGCTGACGTCGACGTCGGCGGGCTGGATGCCCTCGAAGAGGTTCTCGGGTCGGTTGATGCTGGTCATGGGTGTGCCGTCCTTCCGGGAGCGTTCCAGGTCGGCGATCGTGCGTGAGACGGTGGTGGCCAAAATGTCGAGCCGGTCGCGCTCGGTGACCAGTCGGCGGTGGTGGCCCCGCAGGGCCTCCAGCTCGTCCACCTGGTCGCCGAGGATCCGGGCGATCTCGGACAGCCCCACGCCCAGTGCCCGCAGCACGAGGACCTGCTGCAGCTGGAGCAACTGCCGCTCCTCGTAGTAGCGGTGGCCGTTGGAGCCGATCCAGGCCGGAGACAGCAGCCCGATCTCGTCGTAGTGCCGCAAGGTCCGGGCGGTCACCCCCGACATCCGGGCGACCTCCGCGATGGGCCAGGCCATGGTCGTCTCCTCTGCCACGTCTCTCGCGTCGCTTGGACCAGGGCCGGTTCCTCCGGCCCTGGTAACGACGGTAGAAGCTGCCGCTGCGGCAGCTTCAAGCCCTCGGAACCTTCACCCACGGCGCCGGGCCACCGGCCGTCACCGCGCCGGGCCACCAGCCGTCGCCCGCAGCGCCGCGACCAGTGCCCCG
Organism: Kitasatospora sp. NPDC048296; assembly: GCF_043201815.1. NCBI lineage: Bacteria > Bacillati > Actinomycetota > Actinomycetes > Kitasatosporales > Streptomycetaceae > Kitasatospora > Kitasatospora sp. NPDC048296. The sequence goes on along the minus strand of NZ_JBICZB010000047.1, from coordinate 59,516 downwards.
AGCACCGGCTGCCCCCAGGCGCCCTCCCGCACGGCGGCATGCAGTGCCCGTACCGGTTCCGGGCCGCGTACCCGCCGCACGGTGACGCCCGGATGCCGTTGTGCCAGTCCCAGTTCCGGGAGCAACGCCACCCCCAGCCCCGCCGCGACGAAGCCCTGCGCGGTCAGGTAGTCCGCGCCGTCCACCGCGAGTGCCGGACGGAACCCGGCCGCGTCGCAGGCCCCGTGCACGATCTCCCGGCAAGGGCCGGGCGGTTCGGCACCCACCCAGGGCTCCTGTGCCAGCTCGGCCAGGTCCAGGACGCGCCGCGAGGCGAACCGGTGCCCCCGGGGCAGCACGGCGCGGTACGGATCGTCACGCAGGTGCACCAGTCGCAGGCCGACCGGGGCCTCCTCGGACCGGAACACCACTGCGAGGTCGGCCCGGCCGTCCCGCACCTCGGTGAGCGGGTCGGCCGGGTCGGTCACGCCGAGGTCGAGCCGAACACCCGGGTACTCCCGGCGGAAGGCGGCCACCGCCGGGGCCACCAGCGCGGCACCGGCCGTGGCGAAGTAACGGACGGTCAGGCTGCCGCTGCGCCCGGCCCGCAGGTCGGCCAGCGCCGCACCCGCCTCCGCGACCTGCCGGTCGATGGCCGCCGCGTGCCCGGCGAGCAGCAGTCCGGCGGCGGTCGGCCGCACGCCGCGCCCGATCCGCTCCAGCAGGGCCGTCCCGGTCTCCCGCTCCAGGGTCGCCACCTGCTGGCTGACGGCCGACGGGGTGTAGCCGAGTGCGGTGGCGGCGGCGCTCACCGAGCCGTGGTCGACCACGGCGCGCAGCACCTGCATCCGGCGGACGTCGAGCGAGGCATTCATGCAGCACAGCTTAAAAGTCATGAAGAACTTTTCGCTTGTGCTACCGGATCCCATCACGCGACCGTCATCGGACACCCGTGAACACACTGACCGACAAGGAGCCCGCCCGTGCTGCGGATGGCCGTCCTCGCCCTGCTCTGGGGCTCGGGTTTCCTCTGGATCCGACTCGCGCTGCACCACGGGCTCACCCCGGTGCAGATCACCGTGCTGCGGGCCGCCCTCGGCGCCGCCGTCCTGCTGCTGCTCGCCCGCTCCGCCCGGCAGCGCCTCCCGCGTGGCCGCACGCTCTGGCGGCGGCTCGCCGTGGCCGCCTTCCTCTGCAACGCCCTGCCGTTCCTGCTCACCGCCTACGGAGAACGCAGCGTCGGTTCCGGCCTGGCCGGGGTGCTGCACGCGACCACCCCGCTCTGGTCGCTGCTGATCGGCCTCGCCCTGGGCACCGAACGCGCCACCACCCCGCTGCGCCTCGGCGGCCTGCTGCTCGGCTTCGCGGGCGTCCTGCTGATCCTCGCCCCCTGGCGGGAGAGCGGCGACATCGACGGCCCGGGGGCACTCGCCCTGCTCGGCGCGGCGGCCAGCTACGCGGTCGCCTTCGCCTACATGGCCCGCGCCTTCACCGGAGCCGGAGCCGGAGCCGATACCGAAACCGGAGCCGAAACCAGAACCAGAACCGAAACCAGAGCCGGAGATGAGGCCGGAACGGACACGGGTAGGGACACCGCCCCACTCGCCCTCTCCGCCGCCCAACTCACCGCCGCCGCCGGGCTGAGCGCGCTCGCGCTCCCCACGGTCGGCCCGCTGAACCCGCTCTCCGGCGCCGACGTGCTCGGCCTCGTCGCCGTCACCGTCCTCGGCGTCGCCTGCACCGGGCTCACCTTCCACCTCAACTACCGCCTGATCGCCACCGAAGGCCCCACCGGCGCCGCCACCGTCGGCTACCTGCTGCCCGTCGTCTCCACCGCGCTCGGCGCCCTGGTCCTCGGCGAGGAGCTGACCGTACGGGCGGTCGCCGGGATGGCCGTGGTCCTCGCCGGGGTGTTCCTCGTGAAGCGCCAGCCGAAGCCGAAGCCAAGCTCGCCCACGGAGCCGACCTCGAACCCGAGGCGTGAGCCGAAGCCTCACACCGCCGTTCCCGTGACCATTGATTGACTGACTGGCCGACCGATCGACTGACCAACTGACCAACTGGCTGAACGGACCATGCACCCCGACTCCCTTTGGCGGATCCCCGACTTCCGCACCCTCTTCACCGCCACCGCCCTCGCCCAACTCGGCACCAACGTCGGCTACGTAGCCCTCCCGCTGATCGCCGTCACCGCGCTCGACGCGGGCCCCGGCGAGGCCGGCCTGCTCGCTACCCTGAGTACCCTCGCCTTCCTGCTGATCGGCCTGCCCGCCGGTGCCTGGGTCGACCGGATGCGCCACCGCCGGGTCCTGATCGCCGCCGACCTGGTGAAGGCGGCGCTCTACACCTCCGTCCCGCTCGCCTGGTGGCTCGGTGGGCTCACCCTCCAGCAGCTGTACGTGGTCGCGCTGCTCACCGGCGGTGCCACGGTGTTCTTCGACGTCGGCTCGCAGAGCGTGCTGCCCCGGCTGGTCGGCCGCACGCACCTGGTGGACGCCAACGCCGCCGTGGTCGGACTGATGGCGGTCGGCAATGTTGCCGGACGCGGCGCGGGCGGCGCGCTGGTCCAACTGCTCACCGCGCCGCTGGCGATCGCCGTCACGGCGCTCAGCCACCTCGGCTCTGCCCTCCGGCTGACCGCGCTGCGCCGCACCCCCGTTCCGGCCCCCACACCAACTGCCCCCACACCGCCGACCGGAGCCCCCGCCACCGGCCTCCGCGCGCAGATCGCCGAGGGCCTGCGGCACGTCCTCGGCAACCGGGAACTGCGCGCGCTCGCCGTCACCGCCGCCCTCAACAACCTCGGCTCCCAGCTGGTCAACACCCTCCTGCCGGTGCTCTTCGTACGGGAACTGCGCCTCCCAGCTGGGGCGTTGGGCCTGTTCTGGGCGGTCGGCGGGGTCGGCATCCTGCTCGGCTCGCGCTGCGCCCGCCCGATCGCCGCCCGGTTCGGCGACGGCCGGACGCTCGCTCTGGCGGGCCTGTGCCTCGCGCCCGCCGGACTGCTGGTGCCGCTGATCGGCGGCGGACCGTGGCTGTTCCTGGCGGGGGCGGGCTGGCTGCTGGCCTCGCTCAAGACCGGGATGGACAACGTGCTCGGGGTGAGCCTGCGCCAGCGGATGACCCCGGACGCGCTGCTCGGCCGGATGAACGCGACCTTCCGCTTCCTGCTCACCGGTGCGCTGGCGATCGGCTCCGCGCTCTCCGGGCTGCTCGGCGAAGTCGTCGGCCTGCGGACCACGCTCTGGCTCGGCGGGGCCGTCCTCGCGACGGCCTTCCTGCCGGTCTACCTGTCCCCGCTGCGCACCCGCCGTCCGACCCTGGCGCCTGCGCCAGTGCGAGCGCCCGCGCCCGCGCCTGCGCCCGCACCCGGGCCCGCACCCGCACCCGCACCCGCGCCCGCGCCCGCACCCGCACCCGCGCCCGCACCCCTACCGGTACCGGGGCGCGCGGCTACCAGCGCGGAGCGCCGTGTCCCGGCTGCCAGTCCAGCCCCGGGTTCGGGCGCGGTCGAAGGGTGCGCACCAGCGAGCTGACCGACCAGACGACCACGGTCAGCAGCCCGTAGAACAGCAGCAGCGCCCAGAACGGGGTGGTGGACAGGCTCTGGTCCTCGAACCGGCACCACGCGTCCGGCGGCAGCCAGGACGCACCCGTCTCCAGCAGTCGTCCGCCGCCCCGCACCAGGCCGTGCTCGCAGCGCTCACCGTAATCCAGCGACCGGACGTACAGCAGGCCGTACAGCGCACCGGCGGAGGCAAGGGAGAGGACGGCGCTGATGCCGAGGAGCATCGCCCGTCTTCGCCTGACCGCCGTACGGATGTTCGTCACCGAGGCAGCGTACCGGCGCGGAGGGCCCCGGACCGGCCCGGACACCCGAGCGGACCGCAGGCCGGGGCCCACCGCGGCAGCCCGCCCCCGTTCAGCCCAGCAGCCCGCCCATGTGCCCGTCCTCCGCGAGCAGTCGCCAGGAGCGGCCCGGCGAGGCGAAGGCCTCCGGGTCGACGGCCTCCACCAGCCGGTCCACCACGGTGCTCAGCAGCGACTGCGGGTCGAACACCGCCCAGGTCTCCCGGCCCCGGCCGTAGTCCCAGCGCTCCCACTCGGCGCGCAGCCGCTCGTACGTCCACAGTGCGTAGAGCAGGGCGGACAGGTCGCGGTTCAGGTAGGCCTCGGGCTGGCCGTCGTCGTACCAGTCCGGCAGTTCGAGCCGGCCGGTGGCGCCGTCCAGGGCGATCGTGAGGTCGGTCGGCCAGTCCCCGAGCGCGAGGTAGTCCCGCTGGTACGGGCGTTCCTCCTCGCCGTCGAAGTACTCGGGGTACGCCTCCGCCATGGTGACCAGCGGCTCCTCGCAGACCCCGAACATCGCCCCGCCCAGCGGCAGCCCGACCTCGGTCAGCAGCCGCCGGGTCGGCTCGTGCACCAGGGCGGCGGGCAGCCCCTCCGGCCGGAAGCGGTGCACCAGGCCGGCCCCGCCGTCCTCGTCCGTCAGCGCCGCGAGCTCGGCCACCAGCTCCCCGCCGACCTCGTACGCGGGCCCGTCCGGTCCGCCCGGCAGGGCACCCCAGCCCAGCGCCCGGACCAGCAGCGCCGTCCCCCAGTGCGCCGGTGCGGCGCTCCGTTCGAACAGCACGGGGTCGATCTCCCGCATCCGCCGCTCGGCCTCCGCCATCACCTCGGCCACCACCGCCGGTCCGCGCCGTCCGTCCAGCGCCTCGGGCCGCCGGGCGGCCTCGCCCACCGCGTCCACCTCTCGCACCAGGGCGGCCAGCGCGGTCAGGTCGGAGGCCAGCGGATCGCGCCTCGGCCCGCCGTTGCCGAGGAACACCTCACCGGTGGTCCCGTCCAGCAGCACCAGGTTGCCGACCGCGGCGAACGGCGTGCAGTAGTCCGTCTCGCCGAGGACGAACAGCCGCTCCGCCCCACCTGGGAAGGCCTTCAGCGACCCGTCGTCGAGCACCCCGAAGTCCAGGAACGCCCCGGTCGTCGGCAGTCCCACCCGCACCAGGAACTCCTGGCTGCCCTCGTGCACCACCCCGCCCGGCACCCCGGCCACCCGCGCACACCCCACGTGCCCCACCCTTCACGGTTCTGCCCCCTGACCCACCAGACCCTAGCGGGCCCGCCCGACAGCGCCACGGGGGTTTCCCGGGTCGGGGCGGGACCGTGACGTGTCGCCCGGCGCGGGCAGCGGCGCGTCCTGCGCCGGCGGCACCCCGTCGACGTTCCAGTGCCCCGGGCCCGGCAGATCCGCGTCGCAGAACACGCACACGTAGTGCTCATCCCGCACGATTCCGCGCTGCCCGCACTCCGGGCAGCGCCGGAACACCACCGGGTGGGTGAATCCGCCCGGGTGCGGCAGCCCGATCCGGTCGAGGGCCGCGGCGACGGCGGGCCAGGGGCGGAGGTCCGGGCAGTAGCCGGTGGACAGGTTGCTGACCGTCTCCACCTCCCAAGCCCCCTGACCGCCGCCGCCCGAGCGACGGAACCCGACCTCCCCGGCACCGAGCACCAACTCCCCGCCCGCGCACGCCACATGCTCACTGCGGCGCGGCGCGAGCCGCGGCGCCCCGCCCAGGTCGACCACGAAGGTGAACGGCTCCGCGAGTTCCGCGGCCGTCCGCGCGTCCACCCAGGCGGCGAACTCACCTGCCGTCCGCACCCGTTGACCACCAGGGCCGCCGCCCGTCACCAACTCCCGTAGCTCCGGCGGCCCCACGTACCGGTACGCCCGCCCGAAGCCCTCCTCGACCTCCGCCGCGACACCCCGCTCACCCGGTCGCACCCGCCAGTACGCCATCTCGACGGCCGTTCCGCTCGGCCCGAACTCTCGGAGCTCCGCCAGCAGTTCACGAGACCGCCCGAGCGACACCCCCGCCCCTCCCGCAGCACCCGCAGCGCGGCCACCGGATCGCCGAGCGGTCCCGCGAGCCGCAGCCGGGCCGGGCCGTGAGCGATCGGCAACGCCTCGCGGACGTCCGCCGGCGCCGCCTCCGGGCCCGCGTGCTCGCACTGGGTGATGCCGCAGGACGGGCACGGCGTTCGGCGTCCCACCACAACTCCCGCCCACCGTGCAGGAACTGCCCGACGCTCCGGACGGCAGCGTCCCCGCAGTCCGCACACCGGACGGTCACTATCGCGCCCTGACCCGCCCACGTCATGCCGGCCCGCCGGCCTCCCGGGCGGCCTGCTCCACGCGGTCGCGGTGGGCCTGCCACCAGTCCTTGTCGCCCGGGGCGGTGTTGGCGCCGTCCGAACGCTGGCCGGTGGCGCCGTCGATGAGTTCACGGACCAGGTCGGCGTGGCCGACGTGCCGGTGGGTCTCGGCGATCATGTGGACGAGCACCCGGTGCAGGGTCTGCTTGTGGCGGTCGCCGAACGGCACCTGGCCGACCGCGTCCAGCGGCAGCGCCTCGATGGTGGCGTCCGAGTGTGCCCAGACCCGCCGGTAGCGCCCGATGATCTCCTCGGTGCTCTCGTCCGCCCGGGCCCACAGGTCGCCGTTGGGCTCGGCGGTGCCGACGATCCACAGCGGGGTCGGCTCGGGGAAGGGCCGCCCGAAGGTGTCGCCGAAGTACAGCGCCTCGGCCCCGGTGACGTGCTTGACCAACCCCAGCAGGTTGGTCCCGGTGGGGGCGAGCGGGCGCCGGAGGTCGTACTCGGAGAGGCCGTCGAGTTTCCACAGCAGGGCGTCGCGGGCGTCCTGGATGTAGATCCGGAGATCGTTCTTGTCGTCTGTCTCGCTCATGGGATCAGTCTGTTGATCGCAGGGAGGCTGTCCATCGAATTCGCCTCCTGACGATGGATCGGGCCGTGTCATCATCGGGACCGCAGATCGAACCCCCACGACAGGAGATCGGGCATGACCGACGACTGGACCTGGGACGAGACGCTGTTCGCCGGAACGTCCGCCCACTACACGCGCGGCCGACTGCCCTATGCACCCGGCCTGGCGGAGGCCCTGACCGAGGCGCTGGGCCTGGACGGCACGGGTCGGCTGCTCGACGTGGGGTGCGGACCGGGGACGCTGGCACTGGGGCTGGCGCACCTGTTCGCCGAGGTCGTCGGGGTGGACCCGGACGACGGGATGATCGCCGAGGCGCGCCGGGCGGGCGCGGGGGAGCGCCGGGTCACCTGGGTGCGGGCCCGGGCCGAGGAACTGCCGCCGGGCCTCGGCACCTTCACCGTGGCGACCTTCGGCCAGTCCTTCCACTGGATGGACCGCGGCCTGGTGGCGGCGGCCGTCCGGCGCCTCCTGCGTCCGGGCGGCGCGGTGGCGCACATCTCGGACCTGAAGGCCGAACCCCGCCCCACCGAGGGCCTGCCGCACCCGCCGGTCCCGTACGCCGCGATCGCCGGACTGGTCCGGCAGTACCTCGGCCCGGTCCGCCGCGCCGGCCGGGGTCTGCTGCCGCAGGGCACCCCGGCCGGTGAGTCCGCCGTCCTCGCCCGGGCGGGCTTCACCGGGCCCCGGCGGCTGGTCGTCCCCGGCGGGCGGCCGCTGGAGCGCTCGGCGGACGACGTGGTCGCCGGGGTGTTCTCCCTCTCCTCCTCGACCCCGTACCTCTTCGGCCCCGACCGGGACGCCTTCGAGACCGACCTCCGCCGCCTCCTCGGGCCGGGACCCTTCTCCGAGCGCCAACCGAGCACCGAGGCCGTCATCTGGCGCACCGAAACCGGGCGCTGACCACCGGGCGCTGACTACCGGGCGCTGGCCATTGGGCTCCGACCACCGGGCGCTGACCCCGGGGCGCGCAGGAAGCCCTCGGCCCTCCTGGGCCACCTGGTCGGCTCAGCCCGTTCGAACCGGACAGCGTGTGCGGGCTGCCCGGCAGCGGTGTGATCACGTGCCCCCGTTCGTGTCGCCCAGCCCGGTACCCGCAGCCGCTGTCGCGGGGGGAGCGGGCCCGGCGGCAGCCCGTCAGTGGCCTGTAGTGGCCCGTCGGCGGCCGGACGGCCTGCCGTGACCGGCACGGAGAGTGACGGGCGGGGTGGAGGGAGCGGACTTGAATCTTTGCGAACAGATGTTCGATCCTGGGGCTGTGCCCGTTTTCGAATCTGTTTTCGAATCTGCCGCCGAGCAGCCCGACCGCCCCACGTTCCGGCCGGTGGCGCTCCCGGCTGCCCTGGCGGGGCAGCAGGGAGCGCCGGGGGAGCAGGGGGAACCGGGGGAGGCAAGGGCGAAACCGGTGACACTCCGGCCGGTGGCGTCGGCCGTCGCCCCCGAGGGCGGGCAGGCGGCGGTGCGTGGGCTGGTGCCGGTGGTGCCCGCGTTGCGGGAGGTGCTGCTGGACGGCGGGCTGCGGCGGGGGACGGCGGTGTCGGTGGCGGGCGGGGACGCCGGGCTGCTGCTGGCGCTGGCCGCCGGGGTACGGGAGACCGAGGGCGGCTGGGCGGCGGCGGTCGGGCTGCCGGACCTGGGGCTGGCCGCCGCCGAGGGGTACGGGCTGGACCTGCGCCGCCTGCTGGTCGCGGACGACCCGGGGGCGCACTGGCCCGAGGTGGTGTCGGTGCTGGCCGGCGCGGTGGAACTGATCATGCTGCGCCCGGACGGCCCGGTGCCGCCGAAGCTGGCCGCCCGGCTGGCCGCGGTGCTACGGCGCAGCGGCTGCGTGCTGCTGGTGGCCGGGCCGTGGCCGGGGGCGGTGCTGCGGCTGGGTGTGCGGTCCGGGCGCTGGTTCGGGCTGGGCGACGGCTACGGGCAGCTCGCCGGGCGGCAGGTGGAGGTGGTGGCGGAGGGCCGAGGTTCGGCGGTGCGCGGCCGGTCGGCCCGGCTCTGGCTGCCGGACGAGCACGGCGCGGTGCGCCCGGTCCGGGAGCAGCCCGTCCAGGCGGAGCGCCCACAGGCAGTGGCGGCGGTGGTGTGACGTGCCGACGATGTCCGACAGTGACCGAACCCCCCGGGTGCTGGTGGTCTGGTGCCCGGACTGGCCGGTGGTGGCCGTCACCGGCGACGACCCGGTGGCGGTGACCGAGGGCGGGCGGATCCTCGCCTGCTCGGCGGGCGCCCGGGCGGCCGGGGTGCGGCAGGGGCAGCGCCTCAAGCTGGCCCAGCGGCTCTGCCCGGAGCTGGAGCTGCGCGACCGCGACCCGGAGGCGGAGACCCGCCGCTTCGAGCCGGTGGTCGCGGCGGTGGAGGCGTTCACGCCCCGGGTGGAGGTGATCCGCCCGGGTCTGTGCGCCATTCCGGTGAAGGGGCCGGGCCGCTACTTCGGCGGCGAGGAGGCGTTGGCGGCCAAGGTCGGTGCGGCGGTGGCGGAGGCGCTCGGCCGGCCGCCCGTCCCGGACGCCGTCCCCGGCGCGGTGGCGGTCCCCGAGGCGACCGTCGAGTCCTCCACGGAGCCGGCAAAGCCAACAGGACCGACTGAACCAGCGGGACCAGCGGGACCAACAGGACCGACAGAACCACAGACCGTCCCCCAAGCCCGGATCGGCGTCGCCGACGGCCTGTTCGCCGCCGTGCTCGCCGCCCGCGCCGGGGTGCTGGTGCCCGCCGGTCGCACGGCGGAGTTCCTCGCCCCGTACCCGGTGGGCGCGCTGGGCGACGAGGCGCTGGCCGAGCTGCTCGGGCGGCTGGGCCTGCCCACCGTCGGGGCCTTCGCCGCGCTGCCCGCGGAGGCGGTCGCGGACCGTTTCGGCCCGGCCGGAACGGTCGCGCACCGGCTGGCCCGCGGCCTGCAGCCGCGCCCGCTGGTGCCGCGCGACGAGGAGCCGGACCTTTCCGTCGAACAGCGCTTCGACCCGCCGGAGCCGCTCGCCGAACCGCTGGTGTTCGTCGCCCGCACGCTGGCCGAGCGGCTGCACCAGCGGCTGGCCGGGGCCGGGCTGACCTGCCGCCGGGTGGCCGTCGAGGTGGCCTGCGCGGACGGCCGGACGGCTTCGCGGCTCTGGCGGCACGAGGGCCGGCTGTCGGCGACGGCGCTGGCCGAGCGGGTCCGCTGGCAGCTCCAGGCCTGGCAGAGCGCGGGCGCCTTCGAGGAGGGCCGAACAGGCGGCCGACCCGGCGACCGAGCAGACGGCCAGGCGGGCAGCGGCCAGGAGGGCTTCACCCTGCTCCGCCTGGCCCCCGACGGCCTCTCCCCGGACCAGGGCCGCCAGCTCGCCCTGTGGGGCCAGGCCGTCGCGGACGACCGGGTGGAGCGCGCGGTGGCCCGGGTGCAGGCGGTGCTCGGGCACGCCGGGCTGCGCCGGATCGAGCCGGCCGGCGGGCGCGGCCCGGGTGAGCAACAGGTCAAGGTGCCGTGGGGTGAGCCGTACGAGGCGGCGGCCCCGGCCGACGCGCCCTGGCCGGGACGGCTGGCGGACCTCTGGCCGGCCGTGGTGCTGCGCGAGCCGGCGCCGGTGCGGGTGCTGGACGAGACCGGGCAGCCGGTCACGGTGGACGGCCGGGCGGGGGTGTCGGCCCGGCCGGCCCTGGTCGTGGTCCGGGGCCGGGAGGAGCGGGTGTCGGGCTGGACCGGGCCCTGGCCGGCGGTCGAGTACTGGTGGGACCAGTCGCTCGCCCGCCGCCGGGCACGGTTCCAGATGGTGGTGGACGGCGGCCGGGCGCTGCTGCTCACCGTGGAGGGGGGTGCGTGGTACCTGGAGGCCGGCTACGACTAGCGGCCCCGGAACCCGGGAGCAGGGGGGAGCAGGACGAGCACGAGAACGACGAAGGCAACCCCCGATGGGCTTCACCAGCCACCCCACCCTCCCCTGGAGCGAGCTGCACCGACGGCTGACCGGCGCTGCGCCGGACCGTACGGTCGTCCCGCTGCGCCGCCCCGCCGGGGAGCGCCCCACCGAGGAACTCCCCGCCGTAAGGACCGACAGCGACGAACCCTGGGCCGAACTGCACGTCCACTCCGCCTTCAGCTTCCTGGACGGTGCCAGCGACCCGGAGGACCTGGTCGCCGAAGCGGCCCGGCTGGGTGTGGAGACCCTCGCGATCACCGACCACGACGGCCTGTACGGCGCCGTCCGGCTCGCCGAGGCGGCCCGGGGGACGGGCGTGGCCACCGTGTTCGGCGCCGAGCTGACCATCCGCCACGAATCCGCCGGCACCGAACACCTGTTGGTCCTCGCCCGCGACCCGGCCGGCTACCGTCGCCTCTCCGCCGCGATCGCCGCCGCCCAGCTGGCCGGCGGCGCCAAGGGCCGCCCGGTGTACGACCTCGCGACGCTGGCCGGGGCGCACGACGGCCACTGGGCGGTGCTCACCGGCTGCCGCCTCGGCCGGGTCCCCGCCGCGCTCAACGGAACCGCGCTCAACGGAGCCGCGCCCAACGGAGCCGCACTCAACAGAATGCAGCGCCCAGAACACCAACTCCACACCCTCGCCGAGGCGTTCGGCCGGGAGAACGTCCACGTCGAGCTGATCGACCAGTGGCTGCCCGGCGACGACCGGCGCAACGACGCCCTCGCCGCGCTCGCCGCCGAGGCACGGCTGCCCGTCGTCGCCTCCACCAACGCCCACCACGCCGGCCCCGCCCAGGGCCGTCTGGCGCAGAGCCTGGCCGCGCTGCACGAGCGCCGCACCCTGCAGGAGGCGGCCGGCTGGACCCGGGCGGCCGGCACCGCGCACCTGCGCTCGGGCCGGGAGATGGCCGCCCGGCTGGCCCGCTTCCCCGGGGTGCAGCGGGCCACCGTCGAACTCGGCCGGGCCTGCGCCTTCGACTTCGCCAAGCTGGACCCGGAGCTGCCCGGCTACCCCGTCCCCGAGGGCGAGACCGAGATCAGCCACCTGCGCGCCCTGGTCGCGGCCGGCGGCCCGGCCCGCTTCGGCCCCGGCAACGCCGCCGCCCGCCGCCAGCTCGCCAGGGAACTGGACGTGATCGAGGACCTCGACCTGGCCGGCTACTTCCTGATCGTGCACGACATCGTGGACTTCTGCCGCCGCGAGGACATCTGGTGCCAGGGCCGTGGCTCGGCGGCCAACTCGGCGGTCTGCTTCGCCCTCGGGATCACCGCCGTCGACCCGGTCCACTACAAGCTGCTGTTCGAACGCTTCCTCTCCACCGCCCGGGACGGGCCGCCCGACATCGACCTGGACATCGAGAACCGCCGCCGCGAGGAGGTCATCCAGTACGTCTACCGCCGCTACAGCCGCGAGCACGCCGCCCAGGTCGCCAACGTGATCACCTACCGGCCCCGGCTGGCGATCCGCGACGCCGCCCGGGTGCTCGGCTACCCGCAGGGGCAGGTGGACGCCTTCAGCCGGCAGACCGACTTCCGCTCCGCCCCCGGCGCGGACGCCGTCATTCCCGCCGACGTGCTCTCGCTCGCCACCCAACTCCACGGCCTGCCGAGGCACCTGGGCATCCACTCGGGCGGCATGGTGCTCACCAAGGAGCCGATCGGCGAGATCTGCCCGACCGAGTGGGCCCGGATGCCCGGGCGTTCCGTCCTGCAGTGGGACAAGGAGTCCACCGCCGGCGCCGGGCTGGTGAAGATCGACCTGCTCGGCCTCGGCATGCTCGCCGCACTGCACGACGCCTGCGACCTGGTCGCCGAACACCACGGCCTGCGCTACGACCTGGCCACCATCCCGGACGACGACAAGGGCGTGTACGCGATGCTGCGCCGCGCCGACACGGTGGGCGTGTTCCAGGTCGAGTCCCGGGCGCAGATGGCCACCCTGCCCCGGCTCAAGCCGGACCACTTCTACGACCTGGTGGTCGAGGTCGCGCTGATCCGCCCCGGCCCGATCCAGGGTGGCTCCGTCCACCCGTACCTGCGTCGCCGCGCCGGGGTGGAGCCGCCCGGCTGCCCGCACCCGCTGATGGAGAACGCCCTCGGCAAGACCCTCGGGGTGCCGCTGTTCCAGGAGCAGATGATGCAACTCGCCATCGACTGCGCCGGGTTCACCCCGTCCGAGGCCGACCGGCTGCGCCAGGCGATGGGCGCCAAGCGCTCGCACGAGCGGGTCGCCCGGCTGCGCGAGCGGCTGCTCGGCGGAATGGCCGAGCGCGGCATCCCGCCCGAGGTGGCCGAGGACGTCTACGGCAAGATCGAGGCCTTCTCCAACTACGGCTTCCCGGAGAGCCACGCGATCAGCTTCGCCTACCTGGTGTACGCCAGCGCCTGGCTCAAGTACCACTTCCCGGCGGCCTTCACCTGCGCCCTGCTGGCCAACCAGCCGATGGGCTTCTATTCGCCGCTCAGCCTGGTCACGGACGTCCGGCGGCACGGCGTGCGGGTGCGCGGGGTGGACGTCAACGCCAGCGGGCCGCGCCCCACCCTGGAACCGTACCGGGGCCCGACGCCCAAGCCGCCGCTGACCGCCGGCCGCCCGCAGCCGGCGATCCGGCTCGGCCTGGAGACGGTGCGCGGCATCGGCACCCCGCAGGCCGAGGCGATCGCGGCCGGGCAGCCGTACGCGGACCTGGAGGACTTCGCCCGCCGCACCGGCCTGCCCGCGCCCGTCCTGGAGGCACTGGCGACGGCCGGGGCCTTCGACTGCTTCGGGTTGACGAGACGTCAGGCGCTGTGGGCTGCAGGAGTGTTCGCCGGAATCTCGGCCGATCTGCTCCCCGGCACCACGCCCGGCACCGAGGCGCCGGAGCTGCCCGAGCTGAGCCCGGTCGAGGCGACCATCGCCGACCTGTGGGCCACCGGCACCTCCGCCACCAGCCACCCGCTCCAGCACCTGCGCACCCACCTGGAACGCGGCGGCGCGCTCTGTGCCGCCCAACTCCCGGACGTGCCACCGGGAACCGCGGTGGTGGTCGGCGGCCTGGTCACCCACCGGCAGCGGCCGCCGACGGCCGGCGGGGTGCTCTTCCTCAGCCTGGAGGACGAGACCGGCCTGATCAACGTGGTCTGCAACCGTCCGGTCTGGGAGTCCCAGCGCCGCACCGCCCTGGACCGGGCCGGCCTGCTGGTGCACGGCCACATCGAGCGCGACCGGGGCGCCACCAACCTGATCGCCACCCGGCTCACCCCGCTCCGGATCGGCCTGTGAGCACCTTCGTCAGCTCAACGGATAGCCGATCTCGACGAGGTCCTCGGCCAGTTCCTCCAGCTCCGTGGCCGGGTTGAGCGCCGCCACCACGGCCGCCGTGAGCGGGCGCAGCGCCAGGACGTGCCCGATCGCGCCGAGGTCCAGCTCCTGCTCCGGCTCGAAGTAGTCCTCGGCCCAGGCCCGGTAGGCCTCGGCCGAGCCGTCCAGCAGTAGCTCGAAGAGCTCTCCGCCGCCCGGTGAGGCGGACGCGCCCTGCCAGGCCCGGTCCCCGGACGCTCGCCAGAAGCAGGCGGTGACGGTCGGGCCGTCCACGTCCCCGAAGGCCGGTTCCTCGGTGAACCTGCGGAACACCGACGGGACGGCGTCCAGCAACTCCGGGGCGTTGGGCGCCTCGTGGTCGAAGCCCCGCCCGTAGACGCCGGCGGGGGAGAAGACGACGAACCAGTCGTCCCCTTCCTCGTTGCGCACCCAGCTCAGTTCCTCGCCGGGCGCCCAGGCGGCGGTGAAGGTGTGGTGCCGCGACTCCCAGTCGTCCGGGCTGAGGATCGCGTCCAGCGTGGCGAGGGCGCGGCAGCGGTCACGCAGGTCGGGGACGGCGGGCAGGCGGCTGAGCAGGTCGTTCATGACCGCCATTGAACCCCAGGGGTCCGACAGCCCCTACGCCTGGGGCTGTCGCCCCGTGCCGGGCGGTCCGGCGAAGGCCTGGGCGATCGGGAGCCAGGCGGCGGCGACCGGGCCGGTGGCGGTGAGGGCGAGGTCGTCCCGGTGGCGGCGCTGGGTCACCAGCAGGCAGAAGTCCAGTGCCGGGCCGGTCACCACGTCCGGCGCGGCGGCCGGGCCGAGGGCCCACAACCCGCCGTCGGGGGCGGTCAGTTCGAGCCGCACCGGGTGCTCCGGCGCGGGCAGCCCGTGCGCGGCGAAGGCGAAGCCCAGGGTGCGTAGCCCCAGGTGGGCGATGTGCCGCAGCCGGGCGCTGGGTTCCCGGGTCACGCCGAGCGCGTCCGCGACGTCCTGGCCGTGCGCCCAGGTCTCCATCAGCCGGGCGGTCGCCATCGAGGCGGGCTTCATCGGCGGGCCGAACCAGGGCAGCCGGGCGTCGGCCGGGGCGGCGGCCAGCGCGGCCAGCACCTCCTCCCGCCCGGCTCGCCAGCGGGCGAGCAACTCCGCGGGCTCGGCGGCCGCGCCCGCCCGCGCCCCTTCCTCGACCGGGTCGGCCCCGGAGGCCAGCAGCTCGGTGAAGCGGCTGCCGAGCGATGCGGTGAAGCCCTCCGGGTCGCGTGCGGCCAGCGCCGTCCAGTCGTCGGTCCACGCAAGGTGGGCGATCTGGTGGGCGACCGTCCACCCCTCGGCGGGGGTCGGCCGGGCCCAGTCCCCGGCCGCGAGGTCGGTGACCAGGCCGTCCAGGACGGCGCTCTCGGCCCGCAGGTCCGCCAGCAGCCCGCGCAGGACGTCGCCCGGGGCGTTCGGGTCGGTCATCGGCTTCCCCTCCCGAGGAGTTCCGTCAAGGCAGTTGCTACCCGCCGGTAGCACATGGCCGCACCCTACGCCGAGCCGGCCGCGGGCGTCCGCCACTCCACGAAACACGCATGTCAGGACTCTCGCCACCGGCCCCACCGCGTGTGACAATTCCGCGATGACCAGGGCCGCGGACCCCCACCTTGCGCAACCCGTCGACGGCGCCGGCCGAGCCGATGACGCCGTGCGACCCGATGACGCCGTGCGCCCCGACGGCGTTGTGCGCCCCGACGACCCCGAACTCGCCGCGCGCGCCGCCGAGCTGGTCCGGGACGCCGTGCTCGGCGACCTCGCCCGCCGAGTGGTGGCCGAGTGCGGCGCCGACGTCGGCCTGGTCGGCGTGCTCGAGCCGCTGCCCGGGAGCCGCCCCGGCAGCGAGGGCATGGTGCTGCGCCACTGGGCCGGCACCCGGGCGGACCTGCTGCACGACGTGCCCGTCCCGGCCGGAATCGGCCTCGGCGGTCGGGCGCTCGCCGAGCGTGCGCCCACCTGGGTGCCCGACTACCGTGCGGCGACGACCATTTCGCACCACTACGACGCGGCCGTGGCCGCCGAGGACCTGTACGCGATGCTCACCGTCCCGCTGATGGACGGCGGCACCGTGCACGGCGTGGTGTACGCCTCGCTGCGCACCGTCGTCCCGTTCGGGGACGTCCGGATAGCCGCGGTCGGCAAGCTGGCGGCGGCCGCCACCCTGGCCCTCGCCGGAGCGGCGGCCTGGAACCGGACGATGCCCCGACCGGACGCTCCGGTAAGGCCGTTGACCCCGCGCGAGCACGAGGTGCTGCGCTGGGCGGCGACCGGCCGGACCAACCCGGAGATCGCCGCCCGACTGGGTCTGACCCGCAACACCGTGACCGGCTACCTCAAGGCCGCGATGCACAAGCTCGGCGTCCGCAACCGGACCGAACTCGCCCTCGCGGCCCGGGAGTCCGGCCTCCTCGGCTGAGCCCCCACCTCAGTTGACCTGACGCTCCCGCCCTGTCCAGTACGGCTCGCGCAGCCGGAACTTCTGCAGCTTCCCGGTGGCGGTGCGCGGCAGCGCGTCCCGGAGCTCCACCGAGGTGGGCGACTTGTAGCCGGCCAGCCGCTGCTTGCAGTGCGCGATCAACTCCGCTTCGGTGACGGACCCGTGGCCCTCCCGGAGCACCACCAGCGCCTTGACCGTCTCGCCCCACTTCTCGTGCGGCACCCCGATCACCGCCGCCTCGGCGACCGCCGGGTGGCTGTACAGGCAGTCCTCCACCTCGATCGAGGAGACGTTCTCCCCGCCGCTGATGATGATGTCCTTCTTCCGGTCGGAGATGGTCAGTTGGCCGTCGGTGAGGGTGCCACCGTCGCCGGTGTGGAACCAGCCGTCCCGCAGCGCCTCGGCCGAGGCCTCGGGCTGCCGCCAGTAGCCGTCCAGCACGGTGTTGGAGCGCACCAGCACCTCGCCGGAGGGGTCCACCCGCAGCTGGGTGCCGAGCGACGGGGCGCCGGCCTGCACCAGCTTCTCGGCCCGCTCGGCGGCCGGCAGGGCGTCCCACTCGGCGCGCGAGCGGTTGACCGTGACGATCGGGGAGGTCTCGGTCAGGCCGTAGAGCTGCATGAACTCCCAGCCCAGCTGCTCCTCGACCTGCTGCACCACCGAGGTCGGCGGCGGCGCACCGGCCACGATCATCCGCACCCGGTCCCGGCCGGGCACCGGGCCGTCCCAGTCGGCGGCCGCGTCCAGCACCATCTGCACCACGGCGGGCGCGCCGGACAGGAAGGTCACTCCGTGCCGCTCGACCCGGCGCAGGATCTCCGCGCCGTCCACCTTGCGCAGCACGATGTGCCGGGCGCCGAGCGCGGTGAGCGAGAACGGCAGGCCCCAGCCGTTGGCGTGGAACATCGGCAGGGTGTGCAGGTACACGTCCCGGTCGTTCGCGCCGTAGTGCAGGCCCATCAGCGTCGCGTTCAGCCAGATGTTACGGTGGGTGAGCTGAACGCCCTTGGGGCGGGCGGTGGTTCCGCTGGTGTAGTTGATGGTGGCGGTGTCGTTCTCGGACATCGCGTACCGGCGGGGCGCCTTGTCGAAGTCGTAGAGCACGGCGTCGCTGTCCGCGCCGAGCACGAACTTGTGCTTGGCCACCACCCCGTCCAGCGCGTCGGCGAGTTCGGGGTCGACCAGCAGCACGGAGGCGCCGCTCTGCTCGACGATGTACGCGACCTCCTCGGCCTTCAGTCGGAAGTTCACCGGCACCAGTACCCGGCCGTACCCGCTCACCCCGAAGAAGGCGGTCAGCAGCCGGGCCGAGTTGTGCGAGACGATCGCGACCCGCTCGCCCGGCCCGACGCCGAGCCGGTCCAGCCCGGCCGCCTGGGCCCGGGCGAGCTCGGCGATCCGGCGGTAGCTCAGTTCGCCCCAGGATTCGGCCGGTTGCACGGGTTCGTCGACGATGCCGACCCGGTCGCCGTAGACCAGCTCGGCCCGGTCGAGGAAGTCCATCACGGAGAGTGGAATCTGCATGCGCCCACTGTCCTATCCCGTGCGCCCCCTGCACACCCCCGATCGGGGGTGTCACCCGTCCGTAGGACTCCCGGCGGCCGCCAGCGCCGCCACCAACCGGTCCCGTGCCTCGGTCTGGGCGGCGATCCGGCGCTCCAGCACCGCCAGCCGCTCCCGGACGATCCGCAGCACCCGCTCGGACGGCGGGTGCGCGAGCACGTCCCCGTCCAGGCAGCCCAGCAGCGGCCGGAGGTCCGCCAGGGTGAGCCCGGCGCCCACCAGCGCGCGGAT
Organism: Kitasatospora sp. NPDC048296; assembly: GCF_043201815.1. Classification (NCBI taxonomy): domain Bacteria; kingdom Bacillati; phylum Actinomycetota; class Actinomycetes; order Kitasatosporales; family Streptomycetaceae; genus Kitasatospora; species Kitasatospora sp. NPDC048296. The sequence goes on along the minus strand of NZ_JBICZB010000047.1, from coordinate 41,316 downwards.
GTTGCGCACCCGCACGACCGTGGACTCCCCGTACTCCCGGTAGCCGTTGGCGGCGCGCTCGGAGTCGATCAGCCCGGCCTGCTCGTAGTGCCGCAGTGCCCGGGCGGTACTGCCCGCCCGCCGCGCCAGTTCACCGATCCGCACCCGTACCCCGCCCGCCCCACTGCCTAGCCCACCAGGGCACCCCCGTCGACCGACAACACTACGCCGGTCACGAAGGAGGCCTGCGGCGCGGCGAGTCGGGTGATCGCCCAGGCCACCTCCGCCGGTCGGCCGATCCGGCCCAGCGGGGTGTGCTCGATCTGCCACTTGCGGATCGCCGCGAGCTGCTCGGGGCCGTACCCGGAGTGGTCGCCGATCGGGGTGTCGATCGCCCCGGGCGCCACCGCCACCACGCGGACGCCGCGCGGGGCCAGTTCGACCGCCCAGCTGCGGGTGACGGTTTCCAACGCGGCCTTGCTCGCCGCGTACACCGAGTTGGTCGGCCAGCCGCGCTGTCCGACGGCGGTGCTGACGTTGACCACCACGCCCCGGCTCTCGGTCAGCGCCGGGAGAGCGGCCTGCCCGAGCAGCACCGGGGCGACCAGGTTGACGGCCAGCAACGCCTCGACACCCGCCGCGTGGTAGCTGCCCAGGCCCTGCCCGCTCGGCACGATCCCGGCGTTGTTGACCAGCACGTCCAGCCGCCCGTACGTCTCCAGCGCCGCCCCGACGATCGCCTCCGGCGCGTCCGGCCCGGTGACGTCCGCGACCAGCGGCTCGATCAGGCCCGGGTGGGCGGTCGCCGTCTCCGCCAGCGGCCCGGGCCGGCGCCCGACCGCCAGTACCCGCGCCCCCTCGGCCGCGAAGGCCCGCGCCGTCTCCCGCCCGATCCCCGTCCCGGCCCCGGTGACCACCACGACCCGCTGCTCCACCGCGTTCTCGTTGCTCATGCGGACAACCCTCCGACCCTGCCGTCAGCGTCAGGGTCAAGCCGGGCTCGTCGGAGCCGCGAACGACGGGCCCGGAACCGCGGTGGAGCCGCCGACCGTCCGTCAGGAAGATCGCAACGCACGGTTCCGAACCCAGGGGGAGACACCACCCATGAGCGACCAGCGGCCCGACGCCCTCCACCGGGAGGGCCTCCGATGACCCTCGCCGTGACCACCCACCCGACGGCCGACGGCCTGCTGCTGCGCCCCTTCGAGGACACCGACGCCCCGGCCCTGATCGAGGCCTACCGGGACGAGACACTGCGCCGCTTCACCCGCACCCCGGTGACCGACGCCGAGCAGGCCGCGCACTGGCTGGGCCTGCAGTACGAGGGCTGGGCGGCCGGCACCCGGTACAGCTTCGCCGTCCTCGAAGCCGGTGAACTGGCCGGCAACGTCGCGCTCAAGCGCGGCGCCCCGGGCGGGGAGTCGGCCGAGGTGGGCTACTGGACGGCGGCCCCGGCGCGCGGCCGGGGCGTGGCCCCGCGCGCGGTGGAGGCCCTCACCGCCTGGGCCTTCGACACCTTCGCCGACGACGGACTGCTCCGGATCGACCTGCTGCACGAGGGCGACAACGACGCCTCCTGCCGGGTCGCGGAGAAGAGCGGCTACGCCTTCGCGGAGATCGTCCCGGCCTTCCCGCCGTATCCGCTGGACGGCCACCGGCACTCCCGAAAAAGGCTGGACGCGTCCGAACGGCGCAGGCCAGAGTAGGCGCATGGCTTCTCTGGTACGACATGTGACGATCGACTGCGCCGACCCGTTCGCCCTGGCGAGCTTCTGGGCGCAGGCGCTGGACGGGACCCTGGCCGACGACGACAACCCGGGAGAGCCGGAGGCGGTGGTGGACTCCGCCGGGGCCTCGCTGCTCTTCATCAAGGTGCCCGACGGCAAGTCGGTGAAGAACCGGGTCCACCTCGACCTCCAGCCGCAGGACCGCGACCGGGACGAAGAGGCGGAGCGCCTGGTCGCACTGGGCGCCACTGTGCTGGCCGACCACCGCCGGCCGGACGGCACGGGCTGGATCACCATGGCCGACCCCGAGGGCAACGAGTTCTGCGTGGAGCGCAGCAAGGCCGAGCGCGTCGCCACCGCGCACGCCTGAGCGAGCGCCCTGCTCCGACCACCCGCCCACGGCCGCCCGCCGGTTCCACGAGGACGCGCGCGGGCGGCCGGGCCGCCGCTGCGCGTGATCACTCCTTCGACGGGCTGTCGCACGAGACGGACCGTCACACGAAAGGCCCAGGCCCCGAGCCGCCACCGGACGCAAGTCCGATAATCGACCCTGTCTGACGCCATCCCCCCGACACGAGCAACCAGGCAGGTACCCCATGGCCAGAATCGCCGTGATCGGCGCCAACGGCAGCATCGGCAACGCCGTCGTCGCGGAGGCGGCGGCCCGTGGGCACGAGCTCACCGCCGTGGTCCGCGACCCGGACCGCTACCGGGGCGAAGCAGCCTTCGTGGAGCGCGCCGACGTGCTGGACCCGGCCGACGTGGCCCGGGTCGCGGGCGGCCAGGACGTCCTGGTCAGCGCCGTCGGCGGCGGCGACGGCCCCGGCCACCTGGCGCTGATCGAACCCGCCGCCCGCTCCCTGGTCGAGGGCCTGCGCGCGCTCGGCGACGGGGCGCCCCGGCTGGTCGCGGTCGGCGGCGCGGGCAGCCTGGAGACAGCGCCGGGCGTTCGGGTCTGGGACACCCCGGGCCTGCCGGAGCCGCTCCTGCAGATCATGCACGCCCACGGCGCGGCGCTGGACTACTACCGGACGGTCTCCGACATCCGCTGGACGGTGCTCAGCCCGTCCGCCGAGATCGGCCCGGGGGAGCGGACCGGCCGCTACCGGACCGGCCTGGAGCAGCTGCTCACCGATTCCGAGGGCCGCAGCCGGATCTCGGTGCCGGACTACGCGGTCGCCCTGGTGGACGAGATCGAGCAGCCCGAGCACATCGGTGAGCGCTTCACCTGCTGCTCGCTGTAGCCCTCGGTCAGCCCAGCTGGATCGACCGCTTGGCCAGCCCCATCCAGAACCCGTCGATGACGCTGCGCTGGCTGCCGAGGTCGGCCTCGCCGGCGCCGAGGGTGACGAACAGCGGGGCGAAGTGCTCGGTGCGCGGGTGGGCCAGGCGCCCGGCCGGGGCCTTGTGCTCGAAGTCGAGCAGCGCGTCCAGGTCGTGGGCGTCCAGGGCGCGCCTGCCCCAGTCGTCGAACTCGGCCATCACCGAGGCGACCCGGCCGTCGTTGCTGAGCGCCCGCAGGTTGTGGGTGAAGAAGCCGCTGCCGATGATCAGCACGCCCTCGTCACGCAACGGGGCGAGCCGGCGGCCGATCTCCAGCAGGCGCTGGGGGTCGAGGGTGGGCATGGAGATCTGCAGCACCGGGATGTCGGCCTCCGGGAACATCTCCACCAGCGGCACGTACGCGCCGTGGTCGAGGCCCCGGTCGGGGATGTCCTGGACGGGTGTGCCGGGGGCGCGCAGCAGCTTGCGCACGCGTTCGGCGAGCTCCGGCGCGCCGGGGGCGGCGTACTGCACCCGGTAGTAGTGCTCGGGGAAGCCCCAGAAGTCGTAGACCAGCGGGACGGTGGTGACGGCGCCGACGGCCAGCGGGGCCTCCTCCCAGTGGGCGGAGACCATCAGGACGGCCTTGGGGCGCGGCAGGTCGGCCGACCAGGCGGCCAGCTCGCCCGGCCAGACCGGGTCGTCGGCGAGCGGCGGCGCGCCGTGCGAGAGGTACAGGGCGGGCATGCGCTCGGGGGCCGCGGCGCTCATGGCGTCCTCCTCGGGATCGGACCGGGACCGGACCGGGACCGGACCGGGAATCGGGGCTCGAATGACGGGGATAGTTCAAATTTGAACCTCTGCGTTCGACGGTACACCTTCGTTCGAATTTGAACAACAGGAGTAGGCTTCACCCATGTCCTCACTGAACGAACCCCGCTGGCTCGACCAGGACGAGATGGCCGCCTGGCGGGGCTTCGTCGTCGCGAGCAACCTGCTCAACCGCCGGCTGGAGCGCCAGCTCAAGGACGACTCCGGCCTCTCGCACCAGCAGTACGAGATCCTGGTGCACCTGTCCGCCGCCCCGGGCGACTCGCTGCGGATGACCGAGCTGGCCGACAAGCTGGTCACCTCCAAGAGCGGACTGACCTACCAGGTCACCCAGCTGGAGCGGATGGGCCTGGTCGCCCGCCGCTCCTGCCCCAGCGACGTGCGCGGCGTCATCGCCGAACTCACCGACCAGGGTCGGGAGATGATCCGCCAGGCCGCCCCCGGGCACGTCGCCCTGGTGCGCGAGCTGCTGATCGACGTACTCACCCGCGAGCAACTGGCCGTCCTCGCCGAGGGCCTCGGCGCGGTCAGCGCCCGACTGCGCCAGGACGAAACCCCGTAGTTCCCCGGCGAGTCGGCTCCTCGGTGAGTCAGTCTCCAGCGGGTCGGTTCCCCAGCGAGGCCGCCCGCTCCCGCAGCAGCTCCCGCTCCCGCTCGTTGCGGGTCAGCCCCGCCGCCCGCTCGAACTCCGCCCTGGCCTCCGCCGCCCGCCCCAGCCGGGCCAGCAGATCACCCCGTACGCTCGGCAGCAGGTGGTAGTCGCGCAGGGCCGGTTCCGCTGCCAGCGCGTCCACCAACTCCAGTGCGGCGGCCGGTCCCTGGGCCATCGAGACGGCCACCGCCCGGTTCAGCGCCACCACCGGCGAGGGCGTCAGCACGAGCAGCCGCCCGTACAGTGCGGCGATCGTGGCCCAGTCGGTGTCCTCGTACCGCCGCGCCTTCGCGTGGCAGGCGGCGATCGCGGCCTGCACCGAGTACGGCCCGGCGCCCGCCCGCTGGAGCGCGTCGAAGCCGCGCCGGATCAGCAGCCCGTCCCAGCGGGCCCGGTTCTGCTCGGCCAGCAGCACCGGCCGCCCGTCCGGCCCGGTCCGGGTGGCCGTCCGCGAGGCCTGGAACTCCAGCAGCGCGGCCAGCCCGTGCGCCTCCGGCTCGGCGGGCATCAGCGCGGCCAGCACCCGGGCCAGCCGCAGCGCGTCCTCGCACAGCTGCGGGCGCAGCAGGTCGTCCCCGGCGGTGGCCGAGTACCCCTCGTTGAAGATCAGGTAGATGACCTCCAGCACCGAGGAGAGCCGTTGCGCCCGGTCGTCGCCGTACGGCACCTCGAAGGGCACGTCCGCCTTCGCCAGCGCCCGCTTCGCCCGGACGATCCGCTGCGCCACCGTCGCCTCGGGCACCAGGAAGGCGCGGGCGATCTCCGGGGTGGTCAGCCCGCCGAGCAGCCGCAGGGTGAGCGCGATCCGGGCCCGCGCCGACAGCACCGGGTGGCAGGCGGTGAAGATCAGCCGCAGCAGGTCGTCGTCGATGTCGTCCGGCTCGACCGGCTCCGGCGGCGGCACGTCCTCCACCGACCGCCCCACCTCGGCGAGCTTGCGGGCGTAGACCTCCCGGCGGCGCACCAGGTCGATCGCCCGCCGCTTGGCGGTGGCCGTCAGCCAGGCGCCCGGATTGTCCGGGACGCCGTCGCGCGGCCACTGCTCCAGCGCGGCCACCAGCGCGTCCTGCGCCAGCTCCTCGGCGATGCCCACGTCCCGGACGATCCGGGCGACCCCGGCGATGATCCGCGCGGACTCGATCCGGAACACCGCCTCGACGGCTGCCGCCGCCTCCCTCTCCGTCACGGCCACCCATCAGAGCAGTCGGCGGAGAGGGAGGCAAACACTGCCACGGCGGTTCCAGGTGCCACGGCGGTTCCGGCTCCCACAGCGGTTCCGGCTCCCACGGCGGTTCCGGCGATTACTGCGGGGGCTGCGGCATCTCGTCGATCTGCCGGACCTCCGCCTCGACGGCCCACGTCGCCGGGTGGGTCCGCAGGAAGCGGCGGGTCCACTCCAGGGCCTCGGCCTTGTCCTTGCACTGCAGGATCGCGTAGCCGCCGACCACCTCCTTGGTCTCGGTGAACGGCCCGTCGGTGTAGTCGATCTTCCCGTCGGCCCAGGTCAGCCGGGTGCCCTGGGCGGTCGGGGTCAGTCCGGCGGTCTCCAGCATCACCCCGGCCTTGGTGATCTCCTCGAACAGCGCCCCCATCCGCTGCTCGAAGCCCGGGTCCGGCTCCCAGCCGTCGCGGGCGTTCTCGTCGATGCGGATCAGCGTCATGAAGCGCGGCATGGTGACTCCTCGGTCGTGCGGGCGGGGTCCCTCCCCGCCTCTCACCCCTGCGTCGATCGGGCGGGCGACGGATCGACACCCGCCGGGAAGAATCTTCCGCCGGTTTCCGGGGTGGGGTCCGTGGGCTGCGCCGTCCGTGGTCGAATGATTCGAACGCGGAAGCGACGGAGGGGGAGAGAGATGCTCGATGAGATCCTCGGCGTGGTGACGGCTGCTCTGCTGCCCACGGGTTCGGGCGAGCGGACGCAGCAGCACCCGGAGGCGTTCGAGGACGGGCGGGTGCTGGTCTTCGAGGGCTGCGTCATCGGAGCCCGGCCGTACTGCCGCCCGGAGGCGGCCTTTCTGCACGTCTCGCTCACCGCGCTCGCGATCTCGCCGGTCCGGGAGACGAGCGCGCTGGCCCGCTACCTGCCGAGGGGCGGCCTGGAGCTGGTCGAGGTGCGCAGGTGGCGCGAGGGCGACCCGGGGGCGATCAAGAAGTACTGGGACGTGATGGAGTGTCGGGACGGCGAGGACGTCGTCCTGATCGGATGCCACCTGGGTGCCACGGGCTTCATCCGCGAGGCGCTTCAGCTCGACGCGGTCTGAGGCGCGCACAGCAGCGCCGCCCGCAGGTCGGTCCGGTCCCGCAGCCGGGCCAGGTTGCGGCCGGTGAGCTCCTCGATCCGGCGGATCCGGTAGTGCACGGTATTGACGTGGATGTGCAGCGACTCCGCCGTCCGTGCCCAGGAGCCGTCGTGGTCCAGGAACACCGCCAGGGTGCCCAGCAGCGAGACGCTGTTCTCCTCGTCGTGGGCGGTCAGCGGGGCCAGCAGCCGGGCGTGGAAGGCGGCCGTCACCTCCGCCGGGATGCCGCGCAGCAGCCCGTCCAGCGTGTCCAGTTCGGCCGCGCTGGCGACCGGACCGGCCGTGCCCGCCAGGAGGTACCGGGCCTGCACCAGCGCGGCCCGCAGCGGCTCGGGGTCGGGCGGGGCCGCCGGGCCGACCCCGATCCGCAGGGTGCGCCGGCCGGTCAGCCGGGCCTGGAGCGCGGGGCGGGCCCGGCGCAGCCGCTCGGCGACCCGCTCCACGGGCGCGGCCACCAGCGCGGCGGTCAGCCCGGTGCGGTCGGTGCCCGCCGCGTAGGGCGCGTCGAGCGGGTGCAGCGCCTCGGCCAGCGCGTGCGCCGCCCAGCCGGCCGGCACCTCGTCGCCCGACCGGCCGGGCTCGATCCGCGCGCTGACCGCCACCAGCGGCCCGGCGCCGTCCAGCCCGCAGGCCGCCAGCGGCTCGGCGAGTCGGCCTTCGTCGGCGAGTGCGTCCAGCAGGCGTCCGGCGGTTCGGCGCCGGGCGCCCGCCGCGGCCTGGGCGCGGGCGGCGAGCGGGGCGAGCAGTTCGGCCAGGCCCTGGAGCGCCGGGTCGGCGGCCGGGGTGCGCGGGTGGGCCCGCAGCCGCCAGCCGTCGAAGGGGGAGCCGTCCTGCGGGCCGACCGGCAGCCCGGCCTCGCCGCGCCCGGCGGGCGGTACGGACGGTACGGGTGGGGCGCCGGGGGCGAGGGGGCGGCCGCCGGCGGTGGTGAGCGAGCAGTCCGGCAGTCCGAGCCGGCCGACCGCGTGCGCCAGCACCTCGCCGGGCCCGGCCTCCGCGCGGACCAGGTCGAGCAGCTCACGCCGGACGGTCTCCGGGATGGCCGCGGTGTCCTGGGCCCCGGCCCGCAGGTCGCCCCAGAGCCGCAGGTAGACCCGGTCGGTGACGGCCCGGAAGCTCACCCCGGCGGGCACCGCGAGCAGCGGGATGCCGTGGGTGCGGCAGGCCTCGGCCAGGCTGTCCGGGATGCTGCCGTGGGTGCCCTCGCCGGCCAGCAGCGCCGCCACGCCCGCGCTGCGCAGGGCCGTGGCGAAGCGCAGTGCGCCGGAGGTGTCGGCGGGCTGCCACCAGACCAGTCCGGTGAGCACCAGCTCGCCGGGCTGGAGGTAGCGGGCCGGGTCCTGGAGGTCGGTGGAGCTCACGCCGGTGACCGGGCGGTCGAGCAGCTCGGGGGTGCCCCAGGCCAGCCGGATGGACAGGTCGTCGAGGTGCAGCAGGTCTCCGACGATCATCTCTCGCTCGCTCTCGCCCGGGTGTCGCGGTGGTACGTCGCACCCACATCTATCGCACATGCGAGGACGAAGGCGTTGATCGCATCGTAAATGCCAGCCGAGAGACCGTGAACCTTCTTGTCGGATCATCCAGCGAAAGGGCGTGCGGCTGGTGCCCGGAACCAGTCGTCCACCCGATTGCCGGGCTGCTCCAATGGGTGCGGGGCGCGCCGAGCCGTCTCCTCCGGCGCGCCCCGCACGAGGACTCGCAGTTGCGAGCTGAAAGACCTTCGAGTCATCGCAGCTGCCGATGAAAGAAGGCATTCAGCGTCGCAACTGCGAATGCCCGGGCTCCCCCTCGGGTACCCATCTCCCGGGCCGCAGCGACGCGGCCCGGGAGGAGGGAGCACCATGACCCCGGCGAGACCCACCGTCCGGCTGCACGGCTACCTCGACGAGCCCGCCGAGCTGACCGTCGAGCAACTGCGCACCCTCCCCGCGCACCGGGTCGAGGTCAGCTTCGACTGCCGGACCGAGGGCGAGCAGCGCCACGGATACGAGGGCCCGGCCCTGCTGGACGTCCTGCTCGCCGCCAAGCCCCGGATCGACTTCTCCGGCCGCAAGCAGCGGCTGCGCTTCCTGCTCAACGTGGTCGGCGCCGACGGCCACCGGGCCGTGGTCTCCTGGGCCGAGATCGACCCGGACTTCGGCGGCCGCCGGATCCTCCTCGCCACCAGCATGGACGGCGCCCCGCTGGACACCACCGGCCCGCAGCTGGTCGTCCCCGACGACCACTGCGGCGCCCGCTACGTCAGTGCCGTCACCGCCGTCTGGCTCGGACCGCTCGGCGACCCGGCCCAGGCCCAGCCCGCCGGGTAGCCCCCAACGCCCTTACGGGCGCCGCCCCGGGCCCACCCCGCCGGTCGGGCCCCAACGCCCTTACGGGCGAGCCGCCTTGGGTCGCAGCTCCGGCGGCAGCGGCTGCGCCCCGGAGAGCCGCACGGCCGCCCCGCGGGCCAGCTCGAAGGCGGCCACCGGGTCGTCGGCCTCGGTCCACGGCTTGCAGCCGCAGTACGGGCCGATCGCCCGGAACTGCTCCAGCGCGACGTCGTACAGCTCCGCCCGGCCCGCGTAGGCGGCGAGCAGGTGCCGCAGCATGGTCAGCCGCTGGTCGTCCGGCCGGACCTGCGCCAGCGAGGCGGCCACCTGCTTCAGTCGGCGCCGGGTCGCGTCGCTGGTCAGCCCGCCGAGGGTCTTGCGCAGTTCCAGCTCGTGCAGCGCGAACAGGTAGACGCCGGCCAGCGGGCTGCCGGCCGGGGCCGCGTCCATCGCCTTCTCGGCGAAGGCCGTCATCTTCCGGTCCGAGCCGAACCACTTGGCGCACCAGTACTGCAGTGCCTGGAGGTGGCCGGCGTAGTGGAACGGCGCACGCTCGATCAGGCCACGCCACAGCTCCTCGAACTGCTCGGGCTGGTACTGGGCGCCGCGCGCCGCGGTCACCATGACCACCCAGGGCGCCGGGTTGGCCGGGTCGAGCAGCGAGGCCCGCTTGGCCGCCTCGATGGCGGCGGGCAGCATCGTCCGGAAGGCGTTCATGTCCTCCTCGGGCACCTCGTGGGCGTACTTGCTGCCCCGGATCTCCCACGCCGCGTGCACCATCCGGCTGGCCTCCAGGGCCGCCGCGTCGCAGTGGCCCGGGTCGGCCGCGCGCCAGGCCTTGAGCCAGGCGTCGTCCTGGCCGGCGATCGAGTCCAGCAGCTCCAGCCGGGACCAGCGCTCGTCCCAGTCCTGCCCGGCGGCCTCGACGTACTCGGCGGCGGGCCGCCAGTTCCCGGCCCAGGCCGCGTCGGCTATCGCCTGCGACTCCTTGCGGCGGTGCGGGGCCGGCGGCGGGCCGCCCCGGTGCGGGTCGAGCCGCTCGCGCGGGACGAGGCCGTAGGCCGCGGCGTCGAAATCGCTCTGCGCCCAGGTGGTGGCCTTGGACTTCCTGGCCCTGGTCACGGCGGCGGAGATCGCCACGACCAGGACGATGATGATGAGGTGTGTCACGGCGGAGCATCATCCCTGGTCGCGTGGGGTGCGGGCAACGCGGTCGAAGGCCCGGGCGGCGTGGTCAAACCGCTCGCCGCGGAACGGATTCCGTGCCAACATGCCCCATATGGGGACGATTCTGCACGGCACCCTGGTCACCCTCCGCCCGGCCACCGAGGACGACATCCCGGCGCTGGTGGCGATCCGCAGCACGCCCGAGGTGTTCGCCCGTTGGCGCGGCGGCGACGACCTGGCCGACGAGGTCGCGGGGGACCTGGAATCACCCGACACCGAGACCTTCGCGATCGACCTGGGTGGCAAGGTGGTCGGCGCCATCCAGTGGTACGCCAACAACGACGACGAGTACCGGCACGCCGGGATGGACCTCTACCTGGACCCGTCGGTGCACGGCCTGGGCCTGGGCACCGACGCCGTCCGCGTGATGGCCCGGCACCTGGTGCACGACCACCACTACCACCGGCTGGTGATCGACCCGGCCGCGGACAACGCGGCCGCGATCCGCTGCTACGCCAAGGTCGGCTTCCGCCCGGTGGGCACCATGCGCCAGTACGAGCGCGGCCCGGACGGCAGTTGGCACGACAATCTGCTGATGGATCTGCTCGCGGACGAACTGTTGGACGGCTGACGGCGGTTCATCGGACCCCGATCGCCAGGTGCGAGGGTGTACAGACATCTTGTCGTCCACCCGTCCAGAGCTGTACAGACATCTCATGGCCACACGATCTGCCGGAACTGATCGCCTGGCGTTCTTCCCGTAGTACCGAGCGGTAGCTAGCGTTCCCCCGCCAATCCCCGGCGGCCGGTCACCCCGGCGCCGGGCCCCACCGGATTGACGGATCCCCCAGGAGAACGCCCATGCTCTCGCGTCGCACGGCCACCGCCCTCACCTCGGCGGCCGCCGCCGCACTGCTGCTCGGTGGCACCGCCCCGACTGCCTCCGCCACCACCTCGGCGGGCCCGACCGCGCTGTCCGTCTTCGCCTTCAACGTCGACCTCGGCACCGCCATCGTCGACAGCACCCAGAACGAGCAGGCCGCCCGCCGCACCCCGGTGGTCGAGCAGATCGTCCGTCAGCACAACGCCGATGTGGTCATCCTGGACGAGCAGTTCAACAACAGCTCGACCGCCGACATCAACAGCAAGCTCGCCGACCTCTACCCGTACCGCACCCCGGTGGTCGGCCAGACCTGCTCCGGCGGCGGCTGGACCGGCATCAGCGGCAACTGCTCCAGCTCGTGGTTCGTCATCAACGGCGGCACGATGATCCTCTCCAAGTACCCGATCACCGCCCAGTACGCCCACGTCTTCAGCAACTCCACCTACGGCACCTGGGACTACCACGCCAACAAGGGCGCGGCGCTGGTGCAGGTCAACAAGGGCGGCAACACCTCCTGGGTGGTCGGCACCCACCTGCAGGCCGACGAGTCGGACGTCTCCACCGACACCACCCAGTCCACCCGGCTCGGCCAGCTCGCCGAGATCCGCGCCTGGGTCGACGGGATCGTCGGCAGCAGCGCGCCGGTGCTGATCGGCGGCGACCTCAACGTCGAGTACTTCCACGGCCAGAGCCGCGGCGACTACACCAACGCCCAGAACGCGGTGAACGGCGTGCTCGGCACCCCGGCCACCGACGCGAGCCAGGACCGCACCACCATGGACTGCCCGGTCTCCTCCTGGTGCCAGTACATGGCGGGCGTCGAGACCTTCCCGACGGACTACCGGGACGACCTCGACTACATCGGCTACCTCAACGCCCCGGGCCGCCCGGTGCCGGCCGGGATGTCCAGCGTCAAGGTCGACTTCGACCCCCAGGCCGGCTGGACGCCGGGCCAGCTGGACACCAACGCGCCCAGCGACCACTACCCGGTCGAGGCCACGTTCCAGCTGAACTGACCTACCGGTCCATGGCTTTGACGTTACGTCAGGCTCGCTGCCCGGTCGGGGGCCGGGCAGCCGCAGGAGCGTCGCACCACCAGCTCGGCCGGGAAGGTCCGGGCCCCGGCGGCGCGGCGCTCCGGCCCGCCGAGGACGAGTTCCAGCGCGGCCCGGGCCATCGCGTCCTGCGCGGTGGTGACGGTGGTCAGCGCCGGTCCGGCGATCACCGCCTCGGCGATGTCGTCGAAGCCGGCCACCGCGAGGTCCTCCGGCACCCGGATGCCGAGGTCGTCGGCGGCCCGCAGCAGGCCTATCGCCTGGTCGTCCGTCGCGCAGAACACGGCGGACGGCCGGTCGGGCCGGCTCAGCAGGGTGAGCGCCTCGGCGTGCGCCCGGACCCGGTCGAAGGGTGCCTGGGTGAGCCGCCCCTCGGGGGACAGTCCGGCGTCGGCCAGCGCCGCGGCCCAGCCGGCCGTCCGCCCGGTGACCGGGTCGAGCGGGCTGAGCGCCAGGGTGCCGCCGAAGCAGTGCACCTCGGCGTGGCCGTGGTCGAGCAGGTGGCGGACCACCGCGCGGGCGCCGCCCTCGTCGTCCGCCACCACGGCCACGCCGTCGGCGCTCTCCGCGCGGTGGTGCAGCAGGACGATCGGGGTGCCGTCGGCCGAGTCGAAGCCGGTCAGCCCGGAGGTGGCCGGGTCCTGGGTGACCAGGATCAGGCCGTCCACCTGCATGCCGAGGAAGGCGCGGATGTAGTGCGCCTCACGCTCGTCGGCGTAGTCGGAGTTGCCGATCAGCAGCAGCCGGCCGTGCTCGGTGGCGGCCTGCTCGACGGCGTGGGCGAGCCCGGCGAAGAAGGGCTGCCGGGCGTCCGGCACGACCATGCCGAGCAGATCGGTCCGCCGCCGCGCCATCGCCTGGGCGACCCGGTTGGGGCGGTAGCCGAGCTCCTCGACCGCCGCGAGCACTCGGGCCCGGGTGGCCGGCGCCACCGGCCGGGGTCCGTCGTTGATCACATAACTCACGACCGCCGTAGACGTCCCCGCCGCCCGAGCCACATCGTCCCGTGTCACCCTCACCATGGGTATTGAGCCTACACAGCACCTCCGACCAGCGGCTTTCCCGAGCTCCGGGCAGGCCTCGACCGGCCCGCCCCGGTTGCGGGGGAGGGGGCGACGTGCGGACGCTGGCGGGATGGGCGGCAGCGGGTGCCGCCGCCGACCGTGGGAGCAGGTCGATGAGTACGCCGCCGCAGCGCCGGACACCGCCGTACCGCCGGGTGGTCCGGCCGTCGCGCCCCACGGCCCGCCCCCGGGTCCGGATCCACGCCCGGACGCGTGGTTCCGTCGCGGGCGCCGTCCGGCCGAAGGTCCGGCCCTGGCGGGCGTACGCCGTGGTGGTGGCGATCGCGCTGTCGGTGGCCGCCGGGCTGCTGCTCTACTTCAACGAGCGCTCCAGCCGCAGCCACGCCCAGGTGGCGGGCGCCACCGCGCCCGGCCCGGACTTCCTGGAGGTCGACGTGGTGCTCCAACGGGTGGACGCGGCCGCGCAGACCGTCACCGCCAAGGTCGTGGTGCAACCCCACGGCGCCCTGCAAACGGCGGAGAACCTGCTGGTGCCCGCCGGGGACGTGGTGCTGGACACCACCTCGCTGGAGCAGACCACGCTCAGGTATCCGGCGGGCCAGCCGATCGGCTCCAGCGCCGTGACGTTCAACCTGTTCGACGGACGGGTCTCGGACTACCCCTTCGACCACTACGGCGCGATCATCGGCTTCCAGGCCACCGTCGGCGGGCGGCCCGTCCCGCTGGTGATCGGGCTGGAGGAAGGCGACCCCTTCTTCGCCTTCAAGCAGACCGCGACGCTGAACGAGGGCAACGGCGTCGCGGTCACCGAGCGGATCAGCCGCTCGCGCAGCACCTTCATCCTGGCCTGGTTCATGATGGCGGCGATGTGGGCGCTGGCCCTGGCGGTGCTGCTGGCGGCCTGGCTGATCGTGCGGCAGCGGCGCGGCATCATCTGGCCCGCGCTGGGCTGGATGGCGGCGACCCTGTTCGCCCTGGTCGGCATGCGCAACGCCGCACCCGGCTACCCGCCGATCGGCTCGCTGCTGGACTACGCGGCGTTCTTCTGGGCGGAGCTGCTGGTCGCGGTGGGCCTGACCATGGTCGTGATGCGCGGCGCCAGGGTCGAGGGCACGCACGGCCCCCGCTCCTAGCCTGCTCACGGGCGCTTCCTCCAGTAGACGTAGCGCCTCTAGTAGACGTAGCGCGCGCAGGCGTCCGCCGAGAGGCGGAGGGCCTGCTCCGCGCGCGGCCCGCGCAGTGCCAGCAGGGTTTGGGCGAGTGCGTCCACGGCGGCCAGGTGGGCGAGCCGGCTGGCCGTGGTCTCCAGGCCGAAGACCAGGTCCTGCCCGCCCGCGATCAGGGCGCAGGTCGCCGTCTCGGTGAGTGGCGAGCGGGCGTAGCTGGTGAGCGCCAGCACCTCGGCCCCGGCCGCCCGGGCGCTGCGGGCGGCGTCCACCACGCTGCGGGTGGCGCCGGTGTGGCTGACGGCCAGGCAGACGGCGCCCGGCGGCAGTCCGTCGGCCACCAGCTGGGCGGTGATCGAGTCGGCCGGGGCGTCCACCGGCAGGCCGAGCGCGCGCAGCCGGTAGGCGAGGTCGAGCACCACCGCACCGGACAGCCCGGTGCCGACCAGGAGCACCCGGGGGGCGTTGTCCAGCAGCTCGGCCGCTACCCGCAGGTCGTCCGGGCCGAGCGTGGCGGTGATGCCCTCCAGGGCCGCCCGGGCGGCGCGCAGGGTGTCGGCGAGCGCCCGGGCGGCCGGGTCGTCGGAGTCCGCGGCCGGCCCCGGGGCAGGGGCGGGGGCGGCGGGGGCGCGCAGGGCGGCGGCGATCTTCAGTTCCTGGAAGCCGCGGAAGCCGAGCCGCTGGCAGGCCCGGACCACCGAGGAGGGGGCCGTTCCGGCCAGTGCCGCGACGTCGCTGACGCTCAGGTGCACCAGTTCGGCGCCCCGGTCCAGCACCACCTGGGCGACCCTCGCCTCGGTGCCGCGCAGCTCGCCGAGCCGGGCCCGGATCTGCGCGGCCAGCCGGGATTCCAGGGGCGTGAAAAATTCGGAACGTTCTTCCATGAAGCTAGGGTAGCGTGGAATTCGGTTCCAAGCCTGCCGGAAATCCGGTGGGCTGACGGGAGGGGAGCTTCGCCATGTCTGAAATCGGGTCGGCCGTGCCGCTGGTCGTGCTCACGGCCGCCGTGCTGCACGCCGTGTGGAACGGGCTGGCGCACCGGATCCCGGACAAGATGGTCGGCTTCACGCTGATCAACCTGACCTACACCGCGTGTGCGCTGGTCCTGGTCGCGGTCAACCCGCTGCCGGCCGCTGCGGCCTGGCCGTACCTGCTGGCCTCGACGGTGGTCCAGACGATCTCGACGGTCCTGCTGCTGCGGGCGTACCAGCTGGGCGACTTCGGGCAGATGTACCCGATCGCCCGCGGCTCGGCGCCGATGCTGGTCGCGCTGCTGTCGGTCACCCTGCTCGGCCAGCACCTGGGGGCGGGTGAGCTGGTGGGCGTGGTGGTGATCTCCTGCGGCCTGATCGGGCTGGCCTTCGCCCGGGGCATACCCGGGCGGGCGCAGCTGCCCGCACTCGGGGCCGCGGCCGGTACCGGCGTGATGATCGCCGGGTACACGGTGCTGGACGGCAGCGGTGTCCGGCACGCCGGGACGGTCGGCGGCTATGTGGCCTGGCTGTTCCTGCTCCAGGGGCCGACGCTCGCGCTGATCGTCTGGGCCCGGCGCGGCCGCACCCTGTTCACCGGGGTGCGCAGGGTGCTGCCGCTGGGGATCACGGGCGGGGTGCTCTCCCTGACGGCGTACGGCCTGGTGGTCTGGGCGCAGTCCCGGGGCAATCTGGCGACGGTCGCGGCGCTGCGCGAGACCAGTATCGTGATCGCCGCGCTGATCGCCACGGTGGTGTTCCGGGAACGCCTCGGGCGGCTGCGGCTGACCGCCGCGATCACCGTCCTGGGCGGGATCGCCGTCCTGGAACTCGCCCGGCCCTGAGCCGTGGGCCGTTGCGGCCCCGGGCTTGGCAGCCCTGGAGCCCAGAGTCTCGGGTGCTAGCCGGCGTCGGGCACGATCACGGTCAGCGAGGTCTCCTGCAGCAGGAAGCCCAGCGACTCGTAGACGCGGCGGGCCGGGTTGCCCTCGGACACTGTCAGGTGCACGTCGGCCAGCCCGCGGTCGGCGGCGTCGGCGATCGCCCGGCGCAGCAGCTCGGCGCCGAGGCCGCGGTAGCCGCGCCGGGGGTGGCGGAAGACCTCGGCGACCCACGGCAGGCCGTCGCGGTCGGTGAGCACGGCCCCGGCGACCACCCGGTCCTCGGCGTCCACGGCGAGCAGACTGGAGGGCAGCACCGGACCGATGGCCTTCCCGGCGAGCAGCGGGCCGATCCGCTCGGCGAGCGCCCGGGTGTCGTCACCGCGGAAGTGGTCCACGTGGTCGGGGTGGAAGGCGGCCCGCCAGGACTCCAGCAGTTCCTCGGGCGCGCGGTCGCAGGGCACCGCCCGCAGGTCCTCGCGCAGCGGCGCTCCGGCCCAGTCGGCGGGCGGGGGGTCGGCGCGCAGGTCGCGCCGGAAGGTGTGGGCGTGCCGCAGCCGCCGGGCGCCCCGCTCCAGCAGGCGCTCTCCGAGCCCGGGAGGGCCGGAGACCACCCACCCGGGCAGCTCGGCGCGGACGAACTCCGCCGCGTCCACCGAGTCGTCCAGGACCTCCAACAGGTCGGCCCAGGGCCGCCCCTCCCGCTCTCCCGGCTGGTAGCGCACCACCGGTACGCCGTCGCCGTTCCGCCTGGTCACCCAGTCCGTTTCGGGCATGGCCCACCCCACTTCACGAGATCGTTCGTCGGCGGCCCATGCTCGCCAGGACGGGAGCGTCCAGGCAACAGGTTTTCGACCAGCGGGTTCACCGCCGGGCACCGCTCAACCCACCACCGCCGCGCGGACGCAGAGCACGTCCGGCAGGTGGGAGATCAGCAGCGACCAGCTCTCGCCCTCGTCCCGGCTGCCGTACACGTCGCCGGTCCGGTTGCCGAAGTAGATCCCGGCCGGTTCGGCGTCGTCGGTGCGCAGGGCGTCGCGCAGCACGATGCCGTAGTGGTCCTCGCCGGGAAGCCCCTCGCCGAGCTGCTGCCAGCTGGTGCCGCCGTCGATGGTGCGGAAGACCCGGCAGCGGCGGCCGGGCGGGATCCGGTCGTCCGAGCCGCCGAGCGGGAAGAGGTAGGCGGTGTCGCCCCGGCGCGGGTGGGCGGCGACGGCGAAGCCGAACTCGGCGGGCAGCCCGTCCACGATGGAGCGCCAGCTGCCGCCCCAGTCGTCGCTGCGGTACACGCCGCCGTGGTTCTGCAGGTAGAGCCGGTCCGGGTGGACCGGGTCCGGGGCGATCTTGTGGACGCACTGGCCGAACTCGGGGTACTGGCTGTCCGGCGGGAAGAACTCGGCGCGCAGCCCGGTGTTGGAGGGCTCCCAGCTGTCCCCGCCGTCCTTGCTGCGGTAGACGCCGCCGCTGGAGACGGCGACCAGCAGCCGCTGCGGGTCCCGCGGGTCGGTCAGGACGGTGTGCAGACCCTGGCCGCCGTAGCCGGCACCCCACTCGCTGCGCTGGGGGTGGTTCCAGAGCGACTCGACCAGGGCGAAGGTCTCGCCGCCGTCGGTGGAGCGGAACAGCGCGGCGGGCTCGGTGCCGGCGTACACGACCCCGGGGGCCTCCGGCCCGGCGGGCTGGAGCTGCCAGACCCGGGTGAGCGAGGCGCCGGTGGACTCGGGGAAGCGGATCGCCGGCCGCGGCGGCTCGTACCAGTCGGCGCCGAGGTCGTCGGAGCGCCAGACCGAGGGCCCCCAGTGGCTGCTGTCGGCACCGGCGAGCAGTCTGGTGCGGCCGTCGCGGCGGTCGATCGAGACGGAGTAGATCGCGTTCATCCGGAAGTGCGGCCCGCTGAACTCCCAGTCCAGCCGGTCGCGGCTGCGGCCGAGAAAGAGGCCCTTCTCGGTTCCGACGGCCAACAGCACCTCGGTCATGCCTCACACCACCTGGTCACGAGCACGGCCCCCCGGGACGCCCCTCCCCGACTGCCAGTGTCCCGCCGCCCACCGGAGGCCACACCTCGCCGCGCCGCTCACCCGGAAGGTGGCGGCTACCCCCGGCAGTCCTCCAGCAGCCGCAGCCACACCTCGCTGATCGTCGGGTACGCGGGGACGGCGTGCCAGAGCCGGTCGATCGGAACCTCGCCGACCACCGCGACGGTGGCCGAGTGCAGCAGCTCGGCGACGGCGGGCCCGACCAGACAGGCGCCGACGATCACCTCCCGGTCCAGGTCGTAGACCACCCGGGCGCGGCCGCGGTAGCCATCGGCGTACAGCGAGGCCCCGGCGACGGCGCCGATCTCGTGGTCGACGGCCTTGACCCGCAGCCCGAGCCGTTCGGCCGCCGCCAGGGTCAGGCCGACGGCCGCGACCTCCGGATGCGTGAACACGACCTGCGGCGCGCCCGCCAGGTCGGCGGACGCGGAGTGCGCGCCCCAGCGAGAGGTGTCCAGTGCGCGCCCCTGGGCGCGGGCGGCGATCGCCGCGCCGGTGATCCGGGCCTGGTACTTGCCCTGGTGGGTGAGCAGCGCCCGGTGGTTGACGTCCCCGGCGGCGTAGAGCCACTCGCCGTCGACTCCGAGCACCGTGCAGCTGTCGTCCACCTCCAGCCAGTCGCCCGGCCGCAGTCCGACCTGCTCCAACCCGATGTCGGCGGTGCGCGGGGCCCGGCCGGTCGCGTACAGCACCTCGTCGGCGGTCAGCCGCTCGTCGCCGGAGAGCGTCAGCGTGACGGGCCCGGTGGCCCCGGCCCGCTCCACCGCGGTGACCACGGCGGCGAACCGGAGGTCCACCCCCGCCTCCCGCAGCCCCTCGGCGACCAGCTCGCCCGCGAAGGGCTCCATCCGCGGCAGCAGCGCCTCCCCGCGCACCAGCAGGACGACCTCGGCGCCGAGCGCCCGCCAGGCGGTGGCCATCTCCGTCCCGACCACCCCGCCGCCGACCACCGCCAGCCGCCCGGGGACGGCGGGCGAGCCGGTCGCCTCCCGGTTGGTCCACGGGTGCGCCCCCGCCAGACCGGACACCCCGGCGGGCAGCACCGGTCGGCTGCCGGTGCACACGGCGACGGCGTGCCGGGCGGTGAGCACCCGCTCGGTGCCGTCCTCGGCCTCCACCGTGACGGTCCGCACCCCCGCCAGCCGGCCGTGGCCGCGGACCAGCTCGATGCCGGTGTCCCGCAGCCACTGCACCTGCCCGTCGTCCTTCCAGTGCGAGGTGAAGGAGTCCCGCCGGGCCAGCACCGCGGCCGCGTCCAGCCGCCCGCCGCCCACCGCCTCCCGGGAGCCGGCCACCGAGCGGGCGTCGGCCAGCGCGGCGGCCGGACGCAGCAGCGCCTTGCTCGGCATGCAGGCCCAGTACGAGCACTCCCCGCCGACGAGTTCCGCCTCCACGATCACCGTGCGCAGCCCGGCGGCGACCGTCCGGTCGGCCACGTTCTCGCCGGTCGGGCCCGCGCCCACGACGATGACGTCGTACTCCTCGGCGGTGCTGCTGGTCATGTCCCGTCCTCCGTGGTCTCGATGGCCACCCGGCCCCCGGGGCGGGGGCCGGGTCTGCCCGTGCTCCCGTACCCGCCACCCGTAAGCGGGCGCGGCGTGGGGCCCATCCTGCGACCTGGACGCGCCTTCGCGCGGGCGAACACGCGGATGGGGTCAGATTGCCGCGAGCTCCGCCAGCAGCGCGGCGGTGTCGGCCGGGCGGGAGAACATCGGCCAGTGCCCGGTGGGCAGTTCGCGCAGCTCCCAGTTCGGCCCGTCCAGTCCGACGAACCAGGGGTGGCCGGCCGCGATCATCGCCCGCACCTGGTCGAGCGGGAAGGAGCAGGACACCAGCGCCTGCGGGAGCGCGGCCCCGGCGCCGGTCAGCCGCAGCCGGTCCCGGTACGTCCCGGCCGGCTGCGGGGTGACCCGCGCGCCGACCCGGGCCAGGGTGGCCTCGTCCAGGCCCTCGATGCTGGCGCCGTGGGCGGCGATCACGTCCCAGGGCGGCATCGGGAGGCGGCCGTCGACCACCGTGCCGTCGGCGGCCTCGCGGTAGTCGGGCTGCCAGAGGTCGTACAGCGAACCGCCGTCG
Organism: Kitasatospora sp. NPDC048296; assembly: GCF_043201815.1. NCBI lineage: Bacteria > Bacillati > Actinomycetota > Actinomycetes > Kitasatosporales > Streptomycetaceae > Kitasatospora > Kitasatospora sp. NPDC048296. The sequence goes on along the minus strand of NZ_JBICZB010000047.1, from coordinate 20,995 downwards.
ATCATCGGGCCGCTGTCCAGGTAGACCACCCGGCGGATCCGCTCCGGCATCCGGTCCGCGACCCCGCCCACCGGGGCGCAGGCGCCGCTGTGCGCGACCAGCACGACGTCCCACAGGTCCTCGCGCACCAGCAGCTCGGCCAGGTCGGCGATGTGGTCCTCCAGTCCGAAGTCGCCCTGCTCGCAGGCTCGTTCGGCCACGCCGGGCAGGGTCACCGGATGGACCTCGTGCCCGGCCGCGCGCAGCGGCCCGGCCACCTCGTCCCAGGCCCAGGCGCCGAGCCAGAACCCGGGGACCAGTACGAACGTGCTCATGGTGGATCGCTCCTTCGTGGGTGGGGCCTCCGTCACCGCCGACTCTAGGATCGAATCCGGACAGATCCCGCCCGGATGTCGCGGCCAGGAAGGAGCACCCCGGTGGAACACCCGGTCAGCCGTGTGCTCGCCCTGCTGGAGCTGCTCCAGGACCGCCCCGGCCTGACCGGCGCCGAACTGGCCGCCCGGCTCGGCGTCGACGAACGCACCATCCGCCGCTACGCCGCGCGCCTCGCCGAACTCGGCATCCCGGTCCGAGCCGAACGCGGCCGCTACGGCGGCTACCGCCTGCTGCCCGGCTACCGGCTCCCGCCGCTGATGCTCAACCCCGAGGAGGCCGCCTCGGTGGTCCTCGGCCTGCTGGCCGGGCGCAGTTCGGGCCTGTCGGTGGGGGAGCGGGCCGCCGAGACCGCCCTCGCCAAGATCCAGCGGGTGCTTCCCCCGCCGCTGCGCGAACGGATCGCCGCCGTCGAGCAGACCCTCGGTGTGACCGCCACGCCCGCCGCCGGCCCCAGCCCGGCCGCGGCCGCGCTGTTCACCCTGGCCGAGGCGGCCCGCCGCCGGCGCCGGGTGCGGCTCGCCTACCGGGACCGCGAGGACCGGCCCAGCGAGCGCGAGTTCGACCCGTACGGTCTGGTCTTCCACTCCGGCCGCTGGTACACCACCGGGCTCGACCACCGCAGCGGCGAGCCGCGCACCTTCCGGCTGGACCGGATCGAGCGGGTCGAACAGGGCGAGGCGGACTTCGAGCCGCCCGAGGACGTCGACCCGGTGCAGCGGGTGGTGGAGTCGCTGGCCGGGGTGCCCTGGCGGCACCGGGTGGAGGTGGAGCTGGAGACCACCCTCGCCGAGGCCCGCCGTCGACTGCCGCCCGCCGCGGGCACGCTCACCGAGCTCGCCGAGGACCGGGTGCTGCTGCGGGCCCGGGCGCAGAACCTGGACGGCGTCGCGGTCATGCTGGCCGGCCTGGGCTGGCCGTTCGCCGTCCGCGAGCCCGCCGAACTGCGGGCGGAGGTCCGGGCGCTCGCGGCCCGGCTCGCCGCCTGGGGCGCGGAGGACGGGCGGGAAGGGGCCGGTTGGGAAGACGGCGGGCGGGAAGGGAGCGGGCCGCCGGCATGACGAGGGCCCGGGTAGACACCGCTCCCCGGGCCCGTCAGGTCCGTTCGGATCAGGCCTGGCCGCCGGCCGCCTGCTCCTGCGCCACCTTGCGCTTCACCTCGGCCATGTCCAGCGTGCGGGCCTGGCCGATCAGGTCCTCGAACACCGCCTCGGGCAGCGCGCCGGGCTGCGAGAAGACGAGCACGCCCTCGCGGATGATCGCCAGCGTCGGGATCGACTGGATGCCGAACGCGGCGGCCAGCTCCTGCTGCGCCTCGGTGTCCACCTTGGCGAAGACCAGGTCCGGGTGGCGCTCGGCGGCCTTCTCGTACACCGGGGCGAACTGGCGGCACGGCCCGCACCATCCGGCCCAGAAGTCGATGAAGACGAAGTCCTTGCCCTCCGGGCCCGGGACGATCTCGTCGAAGTTCTCCTTGGTCAGCTCGACCATGTTGCTCATCTCGCGAATCCTTCCCTTCCGAAGGTGGCGGTACGGACCGTCTGCCGGGCACAACGGTGATGCCCGACGGGGTATTCCGGGGGCCTTCCGGATCGAGTACGCGGCCACCACGGACCGTACAGAAGGATGTCCGGTCCGTTCACCGAGGTGGGAGGCTCCCCGTGCGCAGCGCCCCCGCGGGGCCGGGGCGTAACCGGCACCCGGTTCGCGCCGACCCCGACCGGCGGCAACCAGCCGCCCAGCACCCCGGGTTGCTGACCGATGACCGATGACCGTTGACCGATGGCGACCGCCGCCCTCGACCAGCAGGCCCGGGTGCGCAACGATGAAGAAGTGGTGACCGAGGAGCACCCCGCCGGCGGCAGTGCCGCGCACGGTACGGGGGCCGCGGACGAGGAGCTGATGCGGGCCCTGTACCGCGAGCATGCCGGTCCGCTCTACGGCTTCGTGCTCCACCTGGTCGCGGGGGACCGCCAGCACGCCGAGGAGGTCGTCCAGGAGACGCTGGTCCGAGCCTGGCGCAACATCCACCGGCTCGACCCGCAGGCCGGCTCGCTGCGTCCCTGGCTGGTCACCGTCGCCCGCCGGATCGTCATCGACGACCACCGCAGCGCCCGCGCCCGGCCGCGCGAGGTGGACGCGGCTGCGCTGGAACAGCTGCCCGCCGAGGACGAGATCGACCGGGCGCTGCGGATGATGACCGTCGCGGACGCGCTCGGCGACCTGTCGCCCGCGCATCGCGAGATCATCGTCGAGACCTACCTCAAGGGCCGCACCGCCAGGGAGGCGGCCGCCGAACTCGGCATCCCGGCCGGCACCGTACGGTCGCGGGTGTTCTACGCACTGCGCTCGCTCAGGCTCGCGCTGGAGGAACGGGGAGTGACATCGTGACCGAACGCCCCGGCGCCGACCCCGGTGGACCGGACCGCGTCCCCGACACCGACGTGCCCGACACCGACGTGCCCGACACCGACGTGCCCGACACCGACGTGTCCGACGCCGCCGAGCACGTCGACGCCGGTGCGTACGTCCTCGGCCTGCTGGAGCCCGCCGAGCGCACCGCCTTCGAACGGCACCTCGCCGACTGCCCGCAGTGCACCGGGCAGGTGGGCCGCCTCGGCTTCCTGGAGCCGGCCCTGGCCGAGTACGTCGAGTCGGCCAGGGCCGTCGGGCTCGACCCGGCCGAGCCCGTACCGAGCCCGAACCCGCGGCTCCTGGACCGGCTGACCGCCGAGGTCACGACCGTCCGGCGGCGGGGCCGGGTGCGGCGGCTGGTGCTGGCCCTGGCCGCGACCGCGATGGTCGCGGCGGGCCCGGCAGTCACCGCCGCGGTGCTCACCGCCGACAGCGGCCCCGCCGTGGTCGCCGTCGCCGAGCAGTTCAGCGCCACCGACCCGAGCACCGGCGCCAAGGCCACCGTCGGCGTGGACGGGAAGACCTGGGGCAGCCAGGTCAGCCTGAAACTCAGCGGCGTCCAGGGCCCGTTGACCTGCCGCCTGGTCGCCGTCTCGCACACCGGCGAGCAGCAGACGGTCACCACCTGGAGCGTCCCGGCGGGCGGCTACGACGAGTCCGAATACCGGGGCACCTCTTTGCAGACCACCGGCGGCGCGGCCTTCCAACCGGGCGACATCGACCACTTCGAAGTACGGGTCCAGAACACCGGCGCCCTGCTGGTCGCGATCCCGGCGCACAAGGCCTGAGCCGGCGGGCCTCCCACCGTGTTCGACCGGCGTCGGTCAGGTACCCGGAGGGCCCTCCTCGTCGCGGTAGTAGTGCAGCACGCCCGAGTCCCAACGCATGGTGTACGACTCCAGCCGCCCGATCCGGGCCGTGCCCAGGTGGGTGGGCCAGTGCGGGTTGGGTCCGCCGGTGCCGGTCATGTGCTCCCGGCGCCAGGTCCGGCTCCAGCCGATCCGCAGCTCGGGTTCGAAGCTGTGCCACTGCTCGCACGGGCACGGCACCAGCACCCGGGCGCAGGAGCGGCACAGCTCGGCCCGGTCGTGGCCGGTCGACACCGACAGCGCCGGCCCCTCCTCCCCGCAGGCCGGGCAGCCCGGCAGCTCGGCCCCGTCCAGCAGCGCGTTCTGCCGCCGGACGTAGTCGGGCAGGCTCAACCGTGGATGCAGGAACGGGTCGTTGCGCCAGGCCGAATCCGGTGAGGCCCACCAGGGCCGGTCCCACCACGCCGGCTGCGCGGGGTGCCGTTGCCCGGCCCGCTTCGCGGCCCTCCGCTGCGCCGCGTACTCCTCGGCCCGGGCCAGCCACAGCTGCCGCGCCTCGTGCAGCTCCTCCACCGCCCGCACCAGCGAGTCCGGGTCGGCCTCCAGCAGCCGGGGCATCCGGGCGCTGACGGTGAGGTGGTGGTAGGTGGCGCGGAAGCCGTAGGGGGCGAAGCGGGTGAGACAGGTGCGCAGGGCGCCGTGGCGCCGGTACGGCGGGAGGGTGGTGTCGTGGACGAGGGCGCGGTGGGTGAGGAAGCTGGTCACGCCGGATCCTCCAGGTCCAGCGCCCGGGCCAGCGCGGCGGTGACGGCGGCGCCCCGCTCGGGGAGCTGCAGCTCGGCCCAACCGCCCGCCAGCCGGACGAAGTCGCGCAGGTCCTGCTCGGCCCCGGCGATCAGTCGGCGCAGCTCCTCCACCGGCAGTTCGATCACCGGGCTGTTCGCCTCGCTGGTGTCCGCCGTCAGCCGCACCACGCGGCCCAGACGCTCGGCCCCGGCGTCGGGGTCGTGGCCGAACCCGGCCTCGCCGCACCCGTCCGTCACCTCCAGCCAGTCACGCCACTCCTCCAGACCGTTGCAGCAGCCAGGTTCGAGGACGGCGCCGGTGGTGGTGTCGGTGACCCGGAAACCGCCGGGGGCGAACAGGTACTCCATGGTGAGCAGCCCGTGCAGGAGGGCGCCCAGGGGATCGTCCGGGCGCGGGCCGCGATCCTCGCCCTCCTCCGGGTCGACGTCATTGGTGGCGGCGAGCAGCCAGACCGCGGTGCCGACCTCCTCCGGCGTCAACGTCCCGTCCAGTACGAGGAATTCGTACGGCTTGTGGGCGCCCGTGGGCCACAGTGTGAAGCCGTCGGGGGTGCGGATCTCCAGCACTGGCTGCATCGATATCACCCGCCGATGATGCCGGGGTCGCGGCCCACGGCACCAACCGGTTTACGCCGCGTCCGCCGCTGCTACGCCGCGTCCGCCGCGATCGCGGCCAGCACCCGCCCGCAGCGCCGGGCGAACGCGCCCTGGAGGAGCGGGAACAGCGGCCCGGCCAGCCGGGCCCACCAGGCGACCGGCCGGCTGAACGCGGTGACGCTGAACCAGACCGCCCCGTCCGGCGCCAGCTCGACCAGGAAGGTCTCCTCGCCCCGGCCCAGGTGCCCGTGCCTGGTCCCGTACGTGAAGCCGTACCGGTCCGGGCCGGTGACGGCGGCCAGCACCCGGTTCGGCGCGCCCGCCCGCAGTGGGCCGACACCGATCGCGCAGCGCACGGCGACGCCCGCTGCCGCCTCCTCGGCCTCCGCGTCGATCCGGATGCCCGCGAGGCGGTGCATCCGCCGGCCGAGCAGGGCGGCCCCGGTGACCTCCAGGGCGGCGCGCCCGTGGCCGATCAGCGCCTGGTGGCGCAGGTGGCGGTACCCGGCGGGCAGCTCGCCGGTGCGGCTGGCGCCCTGCTCGGGGTAGCTGTAGTCGTTCATCGGGAGATCTCCGCGGCGTTGATCCGGCGCCAGGCGAGGAGCGCGCAGAGGGCGAAGCCGAGCGCGTTGCCGAGGCCGTGGGTGGCGGCCATCCAGGCCAGGGTGGGGTGGGGGAGTCCGGCGGCGCGGCCGAAGGCCCACCAGAGGGCGAGCAGCATGGTGAGCGCCAGTACGGCCGAGGAGGCGGCCAGCAGCCGGGCGGTGACCGCGTCCCCACCGCGGGGCCGCAGTTCGCGCCAGCTGACCAGGCCGACCAGCCACATCCCGGTGGTCAGCACGACCGCTCCGGCGAACTGCCACCAGTCGCCGAGGAAGTACCCGGCCAGGACCAGCAGGGTGCCCGCCTTGACGCTGAGCGCCGCGCAGCGGGCCGGCCGGGAGGCGTGGTCGGCCCGGCAGACCAGCCCGGCGACCAGCGCGGCGGTGAATCCGGCGTAGTGGAAGTGCGGGACGGTCAGCGCCAGGATGTGCGGCTCGAAGCCGAACAGCGGGTAGCCGGAGCGCTCGGCGACCAGGGCGACCCCGGCCACCGAGGGCGCGGCGAGCGCGGTGAGCACCGCGACCTCGGCGGGGGCGAGCGAGCGGGTCCGGGCCAGCCGCAGCGGCGCGTGCAGGGCGACGGCCAGGGTGCCGAGCGCGTGGACGACCGCCGGTCCGGTGGCGAGGGCGCCGCGCGGCAGCCAGAGCGAGAGCGCCCCGGGGACGGCGGCGAGCGGCCAGAGCCGGCGGATCCGGGCCGGCCCGGGTTCGTCGATCAGCGCCAGGCCGAGCGGCAGGACGGCGCCCATGCCGAGCAGGACCAGTAGGTCCACCAGTTCCGTCGTGCCCTTGCCCACGGCGGGTGCACCCCCTCTTGAACGTGTTCAAATATGCCGTCGTCGCCGACTCTACGTCGTCGAGTTGAACGCGTTCAACTCGCCCCCGGTCCGGCTGCTCTGGTGTTCACGTTGGGTGCGGCGCACTCTGGAGGAGTAACCGATGGAGGTGATCCGCCATGCAGACTCTGGTCGGTTGGCACATCGAGATGGAGTTCCGCGAGGACGGCCCCCGGACGACCGCGGCCGCCATGCTCCGGCTCAGCGACGGGACCGAACTGCGCGCCCACGGCTACAGCAGCCGCCACCCCTCCGACCCGGAACAGCTGCGGGTCGGGGAGGAGATCGCGGGCGCCCGTGCGCTCAACGACCTCGCCTCGCAGCTGCTCACCAAGGCCCACGGCGAGATCCAGCAGGTCAGCCCGGTCCCGACCCACCCGCTGACGTGATCGCCCCGGACCCGGGCGCGGACCAGGCCGGACGGGAATCGCACCGCCCGCGCATCCCGCTGATCTGCCCGCGCTGCGGGCACGAGCAGCGGGTCGTCCCCGGCGGCCCCGAGCGCACGATCAAGGTCGTGCACGTGGCGACCGGCCGGGAGGCCTGTGAGCCGGGGGACCTGGCCCGGGCGCCGGACGACGGGCTCTGACCCCGGCGGGTGCCGGTGACGGGCAGGTGCCGGTGACGCCGAGTACCGGGCCCCGTTCCCAGGGGTCCCGGCACTCGGCGGGCACGAGGCCGCCCGCAGGCACGAGGCCGCCCGCGGGCTCGACGGAGCCCCGGCGGCCGTCAGTTGACGCAGTACGTCTCAGTTGGCGCAGTACGTCGTCGGCGGCCGCCACTCCGGCCCGACCAGCCGTTGCTCCAACTCGTTCAGCGTGATCCGGATCCCGACCGTCCCCGCCAGCCCCACCCGGAACCGGCTGCGGGCCAGCGCGATCAGCGCCGTCAGGCCGTACTTGTTGATCAGCGAGGTGCGGTAGCGGGCCGTCGCATCGGGGTCGCAGAGCCGTGCGCGGGCCGGGAGTTGCCGGCCGGTGGGGCGCCCGTGGGCGTCGCAGGGGCCGATCAGCACCCTGGGATGGCGCCGGATCCGCTCGGCCTCGCCGGAGTGGGCGGGGGTCCAGACACCGAGCGCGGTGCCGTCGGACACCACCCAGAGCTGCGAGTCCAGCCGGGTTCCGTCGTCACCGAAGGTGGTCAGCAGGAGGTATCTGCTGTCGGCGAGCTGGTCGGTTCGGTCGTGCACGATGTCCTCCCGCTGGCGTGGGGGGCGGGTCAGTGCCCGTGGCCCTCGGCGAGCTCGCGGTACTCCTCGGCGGTGGGCTCGGGGATCCGCGCGTGCTCGCCGTGGAACCCGTGGGACAGCCTCGCACGGGTGCGGGTGAGCGCACCCGCCGGGTGGGCGACTCCATTCTCGTCCACCACGGGCGGCAGTTCGAGGGGGCGGGGCTGCTCGTGCGCCGTGAGCCGGTGCAGTTCGGCGGGCGCGAGCCCGGCGTGCAGCTCGGTGAACTCGCCGTGCGGCAGCCGTTTGATCACGCCGGTCTCCCGCCCGTGCAGCACCTTGTCCCGGTCCCGCCGCTGCAGGCCGAGGCACCAGCGCTTGGTGATCACGAACACGGCCACCGGGACGACGAAGACGCCGATCCGCACCGCGTAGGTGATCGCGTTGAGTGACAGGTGCAGGTGGGTGGCGATCAGGTCGTTGCCGCCGCCCGCGAGCATCACCAGGTAGACGCTGATCCAGGCCGCGCCGAGCGCGGTGCGCACGGGCGCGTTGCGGGGGCGGTCGAGCAGGTGGTGCTCCCGCCCGTCGTTCGTCACCCAGCCCTCGATGAACGGGTAGACCGCGATCGCGCCGAGGATCAGCGGGAACAGCGTGAAGGGGATCAGCACCCCGAGGTTGAGGGTGTGCCCCCACAGCCCGATCTCCCAGCCGGGCATCACCCGGATCAGGCCCTCCGCGAAGCCCATGTACCAGTCCGGCTGGGCGTCGGTGGAGACCTGGTCCGGCCGGTACGGGCCGTAGGCCCAGATCGGGTTGATCGTGGCGACCGTCGACATCAGCGCGACGATCCCGAACACCAGGAAGAAGAACCCGCCGGCCTTGGCCAGGTAGACCGGCATCAGCGGCATCCCGACCACGTTCTTCTCGGTCCTGCCCGGGCCCGCCCACTGGGTGTGCTTGTGGTAGAAGACCAGGATCAGGTGCGCCACCAGCAGGCCGAGCATGATGCCGGGGATCAGCAGCACGTGGATGGTGAAGAACCTCGGGATGATGTCGTGCCCGGGGAACTCCCCGCCGAACAGGAACATCTGGATGTACGAGCCGACCAGCGGCACGGCCAGCAGCACGCCCTCGATGAACCGGATGCCGGTGCCGGAGAGCAGGTCGTCCGGGAGCGAGTAGCCGAAGAAGCCGTCCAGCATGCCGAGGAACAGCAGCAGGAAGCCGAACACCCAGTTGATCTCGCGCGGCTTGCGGAACGCGCCGGTGAAGAACACCCGCATCATGTGCACGAACATGGCCGCGACGAAGACGATCGCCGCCCAGTGGTGGATCTGACGGATCAGCAGCCCGCCGCGCACCTCGAAGCTGATGTTCACGGTGGAGGCGTAGGCCTCCGACATCGAGATGCCCTTGAGCGGGACGTACGAGCCGTCGTAGATCACCTCGCCCATGCTCGGCTTGAAGAACAGGGTCAGCCAGACGCCGGTCAGGATGATGATCAGGAAGGTGTAGAGGCAGATCTCGCCCAGCATGAAGGACCAGTGGTCCGGGAAGATCTTCCGCAGGTTGGCCCTGGCCAGGGAGTAGATCCCCAGCCGGCCGTCCGCCCAGTCGGCGGCCCGCTGCCCCCGCCCTGGGTTCTGATTCCGGGTCATGTGCACGCACCTCGGTCCGAAGGAAGCGGGGATAGTTCCCCGATTCGCACTGGGGTCACCATAATCGGGGAGAGATCCCCACTTCCAGTGGGGGTGGCTCCCCAGCTCCCCAGCTCCCCGGCTGCCCGTCGGCTGCCCGTCCGCCGCCGTCGCGCCGTCGACGCAGAACGCGCGGGCCCGGGACATGCGAGCGGCCCGCCCGGTGCCGTGGAGGACACCGGACGGGCCGCGTACGCACCCGAGTCGCCCGGATGACGGGCGGCACCCCGAGAGGGTCAGTGCACCAGCACCGGCACCTCGTCGCTCTTCACCGAGCCCGAGCCCGCCCCGGCGCCCGCACCCGCGGCGCCGGGCCGACCGGCGTTGATGAAGGTGAAGGCGACCGCGGCGGCCGCCACCAGGATCCCGAAGGAAACCCAGATCGCGGTCGTGAACCCGTGCACCATGCCGCCGAACTGCAGCGCCTTGGCGGCCTCCGGGGAGGCGAGGGCCGCGGCGGTGGCGTGCGAGGTCAGCCAGCTGGTGGTGGCGCTGGCCGCGATGGTGTTCAGCAGCGCGGTGCCGATGGCGCCGCCGACCTGCTGCGAGGTGTTGACCATCGCCGAGGCCACGCCCGCGTCGCGCGGCTGGACGCCGTGCGTGGCGAGGCTCATGGCCGGCATGAACGCGGTGCCCATGCCGAGGCCCATCAGGACCAGGCCGGGCAGGATCAGCGCCGGGTACGAGGTGTCCAGGCCGATGTGGGTCAGCAGGAACATGCCGGCCGAGGCGGTCAGGAAGCCGGGCGCCATCAGGTAGCGCGCCGGGACCCGGGTCATCAGCCGGGCGCCGATCTGGGTCGAGCCGGTGATCATGCCCGCCACCATCGGCAGGAAGGCGACGCCGGTCAGCACCGGGCTGTAGCCGCGCACGATCTGCAGGTAGTAGGTGAGGAAGAGGAAGAGGCCGAACATGCCGATCACGGCCATGCCCAGCGACATGTACACCCCGCCGCGGTTGCGGTCGAGCACCACGCGCAGCGGCAGCAGCGGGGCCTTGACGCCGCGCTCCACCAGGGCGAAGGCGGTCAGCAGCACGACGGCCGCGGCGAACAGCGCCAGGGTGCTGCCGGCCGTCCAGCCGCTGGACTCGGCGCGGGTGAAGCCGTAGACCAGCGAGACCAGGCCGGTGGTCACCAGCACCACGCCGGGGATGTCCAGCTTGTTGCGGTTGCGGCCCTCGGCGGGCTCGCGGATCACCATGACGGCACCGGTGGCGGCCAGGATGGCGAACGGGATGTTGACGAAGAAGGTCCAGCGCCAGTTCATGTACTCGGTCAGCAGGCCGCCGAGGATCAGACCGATGGCGCCACCGCCACCGGCGATCGCGCCGTAGATGCCGAAGGCCTTGGCGCGCTCCTTGGCCTCGGTGAAGGTCACCGCGAGCAGCGACAGCGCGGCCGGCGCGAGCAGCGCGCCGAACACGCCCTGCAGGGCGCGGGCGCCGAGCAGCATCGCGGTGTTGGCCGCGGCGCCGCCGAGCGCGGAGGCGAGGGCGAAGCCGGTCAGGCCGACCACGAAGGTCCGCTTGCGGCCCCAGAGGTCCGCGATCCGGCCGCCGAACAGCAGCAGGCCGCCGAAGGCCAGCGCGTAGGCGGTGATCACCCACTGGCGGTTGCCGTCGGAGATGCCCAGGTCCTTCTGGGCGGAGGGCAGGGCGATGTTCACGATGGTGGCGTCGAGGACGACCATCAGCTGGGCGAGGCCGATGAAGATCAGCGCCTTCCAGCGCCGGGGATCGGGCGGCGTCGCCGGGCGGGCGTCGGTTTCAGGCATGGGGGTACTCACTTCACGGTGCGTGGCGTGCGAGAACGGTCAACTGCCGTACGGGAACGGACGGTTGCCGCAAGGGCTCAGGTGCGGGTGCGGGTGCGGGCGCGCGAGGGCGTCCGGAGCCGGCGCCGGTCAGCGGCGCGGCGGCAGGGTGCTGGGAGGTCGGATCAGTGATGTGGGTCCAGGTAGTGGGTCAGCCCTGGGGTCGGAAGTCCTCGAAGGTCGCGGGTCGGCCGGGCAGGACGGAACGCGCGGGCGCGCGCAGGCCGTCCAGGAACAGCTGCAGGTGCCGGTGGACGAACTCGTCGAGCAGTCCGCAGGAGGTGCCCGGCAGTGGCCGGGTGAGCTGGCTCATCGCGATGAACAGGTCCCCGTGGTCCACGTCGGACCGCAGTTCGCCCGCGGCCCGGGAGCGCTCCATCAGTCCGCTCACGGCGGTCCGCAGGCGCTCCCGGATCTCGGTCAGCTCAGGGTCGTAGGGGTCGATGGTGCTGGTGAAGACGGCGCAGAGCCCGCCGACCTTCTCCGCCACGGTCGCGTGCGCGAACCGTTGCAGAGCGTCGAACGGACCGCCGCCCTCGCCCGCATCCGCCTCGGCCGTCGCCGTCTCGGCTAGGGCCAGGATGCGGTTCTTGACGAGCAGCGCCACCTCGCGGATCAGTGCCACCCGGTCCGGGAAGTTCCGGTACAGCGTGGCATTGCCGACCCCCGCCCGCTTCGCGATCTCGTCGAACGGCACATCGGCACCGTGCTCGACGAACGCGTCCCGGGCCGCCAGCACGATCCGCTCCCGGTTCCGGCTCGCGTCCGCGCGCAACTTCGGCGCACGCACACTCCCCGCGGCAGGGGCCGACTCGGCGACGACGGTGGTCATGGCGACTGCTCCTTCAGGATACCGGGGAAATTCTCCCCGCTTAAGCCAACGTAGTCGGAAACGGGGAATCTGTCCCCGCTATTTCCCGGCGCGATGTGACCTGCGTCACAACGCGTCCGTGGCGCCGTCGACCGGGGCGAGGTTGCGCAAGGTCTCCCGTGAGGCCTTGCGGAACGTCTGACGGAGCTATCGTCGGAAGCCGGACAGCCCGTAACCGCCCGCCGGTGTGCTCGTTCCTCCGGAGGGTGCCCAGGCGAAGGAGGAAGGCCCGTGACTGCGATCTCCGACCGCCCGCAGATGCTGCCCGAGGAGTTCGAGGAATTCGCTCGTCATCTGGCCGCGACCGCCGAAGGCATCCGGCCGGAGTTCATCAACGGGAAGCTGGGGGTCAAGCCCGTGCCGGACGGTGACCACGGCCGCATCATCCAATGGCTCAATCGGATCTGCATCCAGGCTCGGCCAGAGCTCTATCTTCACGATCAAGGACTCAAGCTGCAGGGCCACCGGGGTGGATTCGCTCGCCCGGACGGCACGCTGGCCGACGCGGATGCCTTCGTGGGCCACGGCGACTGGGCTGAGACCGAGCAGGTGCTCATGGTCGCGGAGGTCACCTCGTTCGACTCCGACACCGACCGGCGTGCCCGCATCGAGAAGCCCCGCGCCTGTGCCGAGACCGGCATCCCGGTCTACCTGCTGATCGACCGGGACTCCGCCGAGGTCGTCGTCCACAGCCGGCCCGACGGCGTCCGGTACGAGGCCGTCCAGATCCTCCCGTTCGGCAAGACCGTCCACCTCCCCGACCCGGTCGGCATCTCCCTGGACACCGAGCCGCTCAAGAACTGGGTGCGCTGAGCCCGGCCATGCCTTCACCGGGGTGGTACGCCCGTCGGCCTAGGCTGTGGGCGTCCCGGGCGGCCGGTGGGTCGTGGGAGTCGGGAGGGGCCCGGCGGCCGGGTGGGCGAGGAGGTTCGCGATGGGCAGCGGTGAGACGACCGCCAGGGTGCGCTGCGTGGCGGCCGTTCCGTGCTGGGTGAGCCTGATGGCCCGGGACCTGGAGGGCGCCAAGGAGTTCTACGGGCCGCTGCTCGGCTGGGAGTTCGAGCCCGAGCCGGAGCGCTTCGGCCCGTACCTGCACGCGGTGACCGGCGGGGAGGCGGTGGCCGGGCTGGGGGTGGCCGGCCTCGGGGCGGTGCCGCTCGCCTGGACCAGCTACTTCGGGACGGAGAGTGCCGACGCCGCCGCCGACGCGGTGCGCGAGCGCGGCGCGACGCTGGCCGTCGGCCCGCTGGCCTTCGACGAAGGGAGGGTGGCCTTCGCGGCGGACCCGGCCGGGGCGGTGTTCGGCATCTGGGAGGGCCCGCTGGGCCGCGCCCGGAAGCTGGACCTCCCGGGCGCGCCGGTCTGGATCGAGCTGCGCACCCCGGACCCGTTCGCGGCGGCGCTGTTCTACGGCCAGGTGTTCCGTTGGGACGGCCGTGACCCGGAGCGCTTCGAGGTCCGCTGGGAGCACGACCGGGTGGTGCTGCGCGCCGAGGGGCACAGCGTCGCGGCGCTGGCCAAGGAGCAGGCGGGCGGCCCGGCGGGCATGCCGCCGCACTGGGAGGTCTCCTTCGCCGTCCCGGACACCGACCGGGCGCTGGCCCGGGCGCTTGAGCTGGGCGGTTCGGCGGTCGGTCCGGCCTTCGACTCCCCGTACGGCCGGGTGGCCCGGCTGCAGGACCGCGAGGGCGCCCGCTTCGCGGTGATCAGCCCGAAGAGTTGATCAGCTGGACGAGTTGATCGGTCTGAAGGCCTTGACCGGCCCGAGAGCCCTGATCGGCCCGCCTAGTCGATCATTCCGTCCGGGCTGATCAGCCCGTCGAGCCGAGCTCCGCGCGCTCCGCCCGCAGCCGTTCGCCCAGCGCCGCCCGGGCCTCGGCGGGCAGGGCCTTGCGGGCGGCCGGGAAGAGCAGCTTCTCCTCGCCGCTCAGGTGTCGCCGGACGGTGTCGGCCAGGCCGCCCAGCAGCGCGTCGAAGCCCGGGTCGGCCGGGCCGAGCCCCTGCAGGTCGGCGAGGTACTGCCCGATCGCGAGGTGGTCGTGGATGCTGCTGAACACCAGGGCTCCGCCGTCCGGCACGTCGTGCTGGACGAGCGGGAAGAGGTGCTCCTCCTCGGCGGCGCAGTGGGTGAACAGCAGGTCGGTCAGCCGGGTGACCAGCTCGGCGCGCTCGGCGGAACCGGCCGGGGAGGCTTCGACCCGGTCGAGCAGCTCGGTGACCGCCTTGTGGTCGGCGGTGAACTCGCCGAGGATGTCCGGCCTGCGGCTCATGGCGCGCCCGCCTCTCGTACGGGATCAGGACGTACCCCCGTACTCTCCAGTATCCGGCGTGCCCGGATTTACCCGGTTCAGCCTCCGTCCCGCCGCCCGGTGAGCGCCAGCAGCCGGGCCTGCGGGCCCGCGTCCTCGGCGACGGGCAGCGGCGGGCCGAACAGCCCGCTGCCGGAGAGGTCCCCGTAGCCGCTGATCTCGCCGAGCGCGAATTCCACCAGCTCCGGCGGGATCCGGGTGTGGGTCCCGATGCCCTCGGCGAGGTCCCAGGTGTGCACCACCAGGTCGGTGGTGAGCTGGTCCAGGTAGTACTGCCCGGAGACGTCCGCGAAGGACAGGTGGACGGTGAGTTCGGTGGCGCCGGGGACCTCCCAGGCGTGCCGGGCGGCCTCGGCGGCGGCCGTCCAGGCGGCGACCGGGTCCGGGCCGAGCACGTCGCCGTCGAAGCGGCTGCCGACCTCGGTGATGGTGGCACCCATCAGCAGCTCGGGCACCCAGAGCTGCTCGCCGGTGAGGTGGTTGACCAGGTCGCGGACCGACCAGTCGGCGCACGGGGTGGGGGAGTCCCACTGGCCGGGTGTGACCAGCCGGACCCGCTCGTCGAAGGCGGCCAGCGCCTCGGGGTAGGGCGTGCCGGACTCGGCGGCCCGCCGGTGTCGCCTGCGTTGAGCCATGCCTCCACCCTGCCCCGGGCCGGGCGGGGCCCGCACCTCGCTCACTGACCGTCAGTTGTTCAAATTCGAACTCCAAGGTACGGTCGAAGAGCGGCCGGTTCAAATTTGAACAACAGGCGGGCCCACCACACTCCGCCCGGCCGCATCACCACACCCTGACGACCGACCCCGATCGATGGAGACGCGCATGCCGAGCAGCAGCCCGAGCACGACCGCCGCCACCACCCCCACCGTCCGCACCGCCCGGGACTTCTCCGGGCCCGCGACCACCTCCCCGCACGCCTATGACGCCGGACTCCTGCTCCTGCGCCTGGTGCTCGGCCTCACCATGGCCGCGCACGGCAGTCAGAAGCTGTTCGGCTGGTTCGGCGGGGGCGGCATCGACGGCACCGGTCAGTTCTTCACCATGAGCGGCTACCCGGCGGGCAACACCATGGCTGTGGTCGCCGGCCTCACCGAGATCCTGGGCGGACTCGGCCTCGCCGTCGGCCTGTTGACCCCGCTGGCGGGCGCCGCGATCGTCGGCACGATGGTCAATGCGATCGCCGTCACCTGGGGCGGCGGCTTCTTCGCCCCGAAGGGCAACGAGTACGAGCTGTTGCTGACCGCGGGCGCCGCCGCCCTCGCGCTGACCGGCCCGGGCCGCTACGCCGCGGACCGCTTCCTGCCGGTGCTGAAGGCGCACCGCCTGGCGTACGGTGTGGCCGCCGTGCTGGTCGGCCTGGCCACCGCCGGGGCGATCCTTTTGCTCCGCAAGTAGCCGCGACGGCCCAACTGTCGTGTTCTGAGGCCGTGGTGACCGATCGTCACCGCGGCCTCCGCGCGTTTCCCGCACGCCTGCTGCGACTTCCGGGCCGGCGCGCCTGCCGCCTCACTCGCCGATCCGCACCAGCGCCAGGGTGATGTTGTCCGGCCCGCCCGCCTCGATCGCGGCCTTCCACAACTCGAACGCGGCCCGGCCGTCGGCCCGTTCGGACCCTTCGTACGGCTGGGCGAGCAGTTCGGCCAGCTCCTCCTCGGGCACCGGGTCGGTCAGTCCGTCGCTGCACACCAGGTAGCGGTCGCCGGCGGCCAGCGGCGCGGCGCGGACGTGCGGTTCGACGAAGGTGAGCCCGAGCGAGCCGCCCAGGGTCTGGGTGACCACCGAGGTGGTGCGCCGGCCGGGCGGCAGCGGCGGGCTGTCGTCGACGCTGACCCGGCGCAGCCCGTCCCCGGTGACCCGGTAGACCCGGCTGTCGCCGACGTTGAAGGCCACCGCCTGCTCGGGCAGCAGCACCAGTCCGGCGATGGTGGTGCCCATCGCGGCCAGCTCCGGATCTCCGGCCGCGGCCGCGTGCACCGCCCGGTTGCACTCCTGCAGCTCCTCCCGGACGGCCTCCTCGCCGTCCAGCGCGCCCCCCGCGACGGCGAGCCGGCGGGCGACCAGGGCGCTGGCCACCTCGCCGCCGGGGTGGCCGCCCAGACCGTCGGCCACCGCGACCACGCAGGGCGGGCCGAGCGGGAAGAGCAGGGTCTGCGGGTTGGTGGTCACGGTGGCGCAGAGCGTCCACGGTCCGACCGTGAGGCTGTCCTCGTTGTGCTCCCGCACCAAGCCCTCGTGGCTCAGCGCGCTCACCGCGATGTACGGCGCCATCGGTTCGCCGCCCTTCCGGAGCCCTCCTCCCATTGTCGCCGTCCCGTCATCGCTTGTCGGCGGGAATAACGCCCCTCGGCCGGGTGCTAGTGTGGTTGAAAGTTGAACGACCTAGAACCGTCTGGAGTGTGGTGAGCGGCATGCAGTTCGGAATCTTCACCGTCGGCGACGTCACCCCCGATCCGACCACCGGCCGCACCCCGAGCGAGCACGAACGGATCAAGGCGATGGTGGCCATCGCGCGCAAGGCCGAGGAGGTCGGCCTGGACGTCTTCGCGACCGGCGAGCACCACAACCCGCCGTTCGTCCCGTCCTCGCCGACGACCATGCTCGGCTACATCGCCGCGCAGACCGACCGCATCATCCTGTCCACCGCGACCACGCTGATCACCACCAACGACCCGGTGAAGATCGCCGAGGACTTCGCGATGCTCCAGCACCTCGCCGAGGGCCGGGTGGACCTGATGATGGGCCGCGGCAACACCGGCCCGGTCTACCCGTGGTTCGGCAAGGACATCCGCCAGGGCATCCCGCTCGCGGTCGAGAACTACGCGCTGCTGCACCAGCTGTGGCGCGAGGACGTGGTCGACTGGCAGGGCCGCTTCCGCACCCCGCTGCAGGGCTTCACCTCCACCCCGCGCCCGCTGGACGACGTCCCGCCGTTCGTCTGGCACGGCTCGATCCGCAGCCCGGAGATCGCCGAGCAGGCCGCCTACTACGGGGACGGCTTCTTCGCGAACAACATCTTCTGGCCCAAGGAGCACTTCCGGAAGCTGATCAACCTCTACCGCGAGCGCTACGCCCACTACGGCCACGGCACGCCCGAGCAGGCGATCGTCGGCCTCGGCGGGCAGGTGTTCATGCGGCGGAACTCCCAGGACGCGGTGCGCGAGTTCCGCCCGTACTTCGACAACGCGCCGGTGTACGGGCACGGGCCCTCGCTGGAGGAGTTCACCGAGCAGACCCCGCTGACCGTGGGCAGCCCGCAGGAGGTCATCGAGAAGACGCTGACCTTCCGCGAGAGCTTCGGCGACTACCGGCGCCAGCTGTTCCTGATGGACCACGCCGGCCTGCCGCTGAAGACCGTGCTGGAGCAGCTGGACCTGCTCGGCGAGGAGGTCGTGCCCGTGCTGCGCGAGGAGTTCGCCAAGGGCCGCCCGGCCGATGTGCCGGACGGGCCGACCCACGCCGCGCTGGTCGCGGCCCGCGACGCCCGCGCGAACGACGAGAAGGCCGTGGAGGTGGCCAAGTGACCGTGTTCAGGCTGGCGGTGGTGAGCGCCGGGCTGAGCAAGCCGTCCTCGACGCGCCTGCTGGCGGACCGGCTCGCCGAGTCGACGGTGCGGCA
This sequence comes from Kitasatospora sp. NPDC048296, assembly GCF_043201815.1. Classification (NCBI taxonomy): domain Bacteria; kingdom Bacillati; phylum Actinomycetota; class Actinomycetes; order Kitasatosporales; family Streptomycetaceae; genus Kitasatospora; species Kitasatospora sp. NPDC048296. The sequence goes on along the minus strand of NZ_JBICZB010000047.1, from coordinate 3,081 downwards.
ACTCGCCCCGGACGGGCGGGAGGTGGAGGTCGTCGTGGTCGAACTACGGGACCTCGCCGTGGACATCGCCAACAATCTCGTCACCGGCTTCCCGGCCGCCGCGCTGCGCGAGGCGATCGGGGCGGTGACGGAGGCGGACGCGGTGATCGCGGTGACGCCGATCTTCACCGCCTCCTACAGCGGCCTGTTCAAGTCCTTCTTCGACGTGGTCGACCAGGACGCGCTGACCGGCAAGCCGGTGCTGATCGCCGCCACCGGCGGTACGCCCCGGCACTCGCTCGCCCTGGAGCACGCCGTTCGGCCGCTGTTCAGCTACCTGCGCGCGGTGGTGCTGCCGACCGCCGTCTACGCGGCCACCGACGACTGGGGCGGGGCGGGCGACGCGCTCACCGACGACCTGCCGGGCCGGATCGACCGCGCGGCGGGCGAGCTGGCGGCCCTGCTGGCGGGCCGCGGCCCGGCGGCGCGGAGCCGGCGCTCGACGGCCTCGCTGCCCGAGCAGGTGGTGCCCTTCGCCGAGCAGCTGGCGGCGCTGCGGGTCTAGCGCCCGTCCTCGCCTGCAGCAGGGGTGAATCACTCTGACGGCCCCGTCGGACCATCGTCCGGCGGGGCCGTCAGGCCTGCCATGCCGGGCCGTTCGGCTGGGTGTCGACCGCGCCGAATTGTCCGCTGTGCGATGTAATCGTTGGCATGATCAGATTGGCACTGATCCGTCACGCTCTGCACCCATCCTTGCGGGGCGCCCGTCGTGAGCCCGATGCGTGACGACCGGTGCGTGACAAGGAGCGCAGCCATGCAGCCCGAACCGCAAGCCGTGCTCTCCCCGCTGACCGGCGCGGCCGTCTTCCTGGTCCTCACCGTCGAACCCGGCGGCGAGGACGCCGTCCGCGAACTGCTGCCCGACCTCGCCGGACTGCGCCGGGCGGTCGGCTTCCGGGCCCCCGAGGGCGGCCTCACCTGCGTCACCGGCATCGGCTCCGAGCTCTGGGACCGCCTCTTCGACGGTCCCCGGCCGGCCGGCCTCCACCCCTTCCAGGAGGTGGCCGGTGCCCGCCACCGCGCCCCGGCCACCCCGGGCGACCTGCTGCTGCACCTGCGAGCCGAGCGGATGGACCTCTGCTTCGAGCTGGCGGGCCAGCTCACCACCCGCCTCGCCGGGGCGGCCACCGTGGTCGACTCCGTCCAGGGTTTCCGCTACTTCGACGACCGGGACCTGCTCGGCTTCGTGGACGGCACCGAGAACCCCGAGGGCCGAGCGGCCGGGACCGCCGCCGTGGTGGGCGAGGAGGACCCCGGCTTCACCGGCGGCAGCTACGTCATCGTCCAGAAGTACCTGCACGACCTGGACAAGTGGAACGCGCTGAGCGTCGAGGAGCAGGAGGGGGCGGTCGGCCGCACCAAGCTCACCGACATCGAGCTGGCCGACGACGTCAAGCCCGCCGACTCGCACGTGGCGCTCACCGTGATCACCGGCCCGGACGGCGAGGAGCGGAAGATCGTCCGCTTCAACATGCCCTTCGGCTCCTTCGGCCCCTCCGGATCGGCCGGGAGGGGCGGCGAGTTCGGCACCTACTTCATCGGCTACGCGCGCGACCCCGGGGTGACCGAGGAGATGCTCCGCAACATGTTCATCGGCAACCCGCCGGGCACCACCGACCGGCTGCTCGACTTCTCCACCGCGGCCACCGGCACGCTGTTCTTCGTCCCGACCGCCGACTTCCTGGACTCCCCACCGCCCGCGTCCGCCGCCGCGTCCGCGTCCGCGTCCACGCCCGCCGCCGGCCCCGCGTCCGCGTCCGCGTCCACGCCCGCCGCCGGCCCCGCGTCCGAGCCCGCCGCCGGCCCCGTGCCCGCGGACGGCTCGCTCGGCATCGGCAGCCTCAAACAGACCCACTGAAGAGGACCCCGCGCATGAACAACCTCCACCGGGACCTCGCCCCGATCTCCGCCACCGCGTGGGAGGAGATCGAGGAGGAGGCCCGTCAGACCTTCGAGCTGCACATCGCCGCCCGCCGGGTGGTCTACCTGCACGGCCCCGAGGGCACCACCCTCGCCGCCGTCGGCACCGGCCACCTGACCGGCATCGAACCGCCCCTCGACGGTGTCCGGGCGCACGCCCGCGCCAGCCGTCCGGTGGTCGAGCTGCGCGTCCCCTTCACCGTCGCCCGCGCGGCGGTGGACGACGTCGAACGCGGCTCCCGGGACTCCGACTGGCAGCCGGTCAAGGACGCCGCCCGCACCCTCGCCCTCGCCGAGGACCGCGCCGTCTTCGAGGGTTACCGCGCCGCCGCCATCGAGGGCATCCGGGCCGGCTCCAGCAACCCGCCGGTCCAGCTCCCCGACGACGTCCGCGAGTACCCCGAGGCCGTCAGTCGCGCCCTCACCGCGCTGCGCCTGGCCGGCGTCGGCGGGCCGTACTCGCTCCTGCTCGGGGCCGCCGCCTTCACCGCCGTCAACGAGACCAGCGACCACGGCTACCCCATCCACAACCACCTCGCCCGCCTCCTGGACGGCGACATCATCTGGGCCCCCGCCATCGAGGGCGCCTTCCTGCTCTCCACCCGGGGCGGCGACTTCGAACTCTTCCTCGGCCAGGACGTGTCCGTCGGCTACCTCTCCCACGACGCCGACTCCGTCCGGCTCTACCTCCAGGAGTCGCTGACCTTCAGCGTCCACACCGGAGAGGCGGCCGTGGCCCTCGGCGGACCGGCGGCGACGCCTGCGGACGGCACCAGGGCCCCGGGTCACCGGGAAGGGTACTGAGTGCCTTTACCAGGGGTACTGAGTGCCGTAAGCTCTCCGTGGAGCCTCTGACGCCAGTCGAAGAGAGCCGACACGGCATGCCGGTCCAGGTGGCGCTTGCGGCGCGCGGGCCGCGGCCGGGCCGGACTTGGCACTCAGTACCCTCGGCATGACCTGAGGCCATGGATCCAGTGCATCCGTGCACCCGTGACAGGAGATACCGCTCATGAGCTTGAGGATCGTCGTCTGTGTGAAGTACGTGCCGGACGCGACGGGTGACCGTCGTTTCGCGGACGACCACACCACCGACCGGGAGGGCGTGGACGGCCTCCTGTCGGA